>JAQVID010000218.1 GCA_028695865.1 Thermoguttaceae bacterium
CTGATTGGCGGCCTCGACCGCCGCTTTCATCGTCGAAAGAATCGCGGTACCGTGGTCGCCGTCTCCTGTCGCCGAATCAAGTTCGTTAAGATAATCAAACTTTTCTTCGATTTTAGCCCGTGCCGCCGTCAGCATTTGCGCCAATAACTCTTTGGTCAGTTCAGTTGCCATGATTCGTGTTTTTGCCTGTTCTTTTAATTCGTTTCTATAAACATTTTTTAGGTTTGATACTACATTACCACTCACCGGTAAAGCCGCGGAATTTCGCGTTGACAAGCCGCGGAATTCATCTGTCAGCCAACGGTCCAATACGGAGCGTCGCTCAAGGCCGTAAGACATTCGAGAATCTCATCGTCCACCACCGCCAAAAACATTTGGAATCCGGCGGCTTCCTGAACCGTGAGAATTTCATCACAGCGACTGGCGACCACCTGAATACCTGCCGCTTCCAAAACGCGATACGCCTTACGGAATACGATAAACATTTCCATGAGAGTCGTCGCGCCACTGCCGTTAATGATCAGCATGACTTTTTCGCCGGAAGCAACTTTAAGCGCCGCGGAAAGCTTGTTAATCATGATTTCCGCAACGTTGTCAGCCGACTGCAACGGTTCAGGACCGTTTCCGCCCCCTTCACCATGTTGACCCATGCCGATTTCCATCTGGTCGTCACCCAATTCGCCAATATATTGGCCTGATTGCGGATGTGTCGCCGTTTTGACCGTAACGGCAAGCGTTGCCATCCGTTCATTGAATTTGTTTCCAATGGCCATGATTTCGTCAACAGACTTGCCCGCTTCGGACGCGGCACCAAGGACTTTGATTAACGGAACACAACCTCCTAAACCACGACGATCTTCCCGGGGAACATTGGCTCCCGGCGCAATGTCTTCCGCCGTTAGAATACGCGTGACGTTGATCCCTTCTCGCTGGGCCATCATGCAAGCCATATTCGCGTTCATGACGTCGCCCTGATGATTCAGAACAACCAAAATAAGACCGGCGTAATCCTTGAAAAGGCGAAGAGCTTCCAAAACCTTGGGGGCTCCTGGCGCGGCGAAAATATCACCCGCTACCGACGCGTCCAGCATACCGGTGCCCACGAAACCGCTCAAAGCCGGCTCATGGCCCGCACCGCCGAGCGTCACAATAGCGACTTTGTCTTTGCTCTTGGCTTGGGCGCGAACAACGATTTTTTCCGATACAAGTTTCACTTGGTTGGGATAGCACAAGGCATATCCTTCGAGAAGTTCCTTGGTCAGGTTGGCGGGTTCGTTCAGGAATTTTTTCATGACCATAATCGTTCACCTTTTGTTTGTCGGTTTGTTAATATATTTGTGGAGCACGAACAATATATTGTCGCAATACATCTGTTTCTTAAGTAAAACAAAAATATTCGACTCAAACGGATTGACTCAACGTCTCCAATATATAATAATCATATCATATTCGGGCCCATCGGAAAACCCCTTGGAACCGAAAGTTTTAGGCCAGCGGAAAGTTTTTTGTTAATATAGGTAAATCAGGATATGTCGCTACCCCGAGACTCAAAGACTCAACAGTGTGATGACTCAAGCTACGCGGTTCCGTCTGGCATTGAGCCGTTAAGCGAACCGGGCTTGGCGAAAGGCGATTGCGCTGATTTGGGTGACCAAAACGCAGAGAACGTTGCGGTGAATACCGAAGTTCAAGCTTTGTCTCCTCCAGCACTGGATTACGTCGGGATTGTGCGAACGCTCCAGCGATATGCGGAAAATACAAACTCCGGATACGGACTCTTGTTTTTCCTCGCGATTGTTTGCGTGGCCCTTTTGATCTTTGCGAATCAGTATGCTTTCCTTTTGTATATCATTCCGGCTTTCGTTCTTCTTTGGCTTATCTGTTTGTTTTGGCTTGCGACACAAAATGGGCGACTGATTCGGCGACTAACCCGATTGACCGGTTGCCGTCAGCCATGGTACTCAATAAATACGCCGGAAGTGATTGACCAGGTCCAGCAGCTTCTGCTCGACGCGGGCATCGATCCCAAGGCCGATCCGGACGGCGATCCCGCGGCATTTTGTCCAAAGTCTCCGGTACGAACGGAAATGCCCGTGGTATCGGTCCCGGAACCTAAAAAACGGTTTTCATGGAAAACTTTTTTGTCAGGTCTGTTTTGGAGTATTGTTCTGTTTACCGGTTTTGCGGTGTTGGCCACAGGGGTATCCGTCCATTTTTATTGTCAACCGTGGTCCATTCTTCATTATCCACAGCGTTGTACCTTTGACGCCATGAGCAATGCACAAACCGAATTACAATCATATTACGACTTGTACGGTCATGATCCAAAAACTTTCGGCGATTTAGGAAAAGAGTCAAAAGCATATCAAGAGCCGTCGCCTTCACAAGCACAAAACAAACCAACACCCAAAACGGGACGGGACGACAAGACCGCAAAAACGGCCCGGCCTTTGATTACACTTGTTCAGCAGACAGGAACCAGGCATGTGGACGGCTGGGACCGCCCGTTGTATTATGGAACCAATGGCCAGTCATGGCGTATGGTATCCTATGGAGCCGACGGCCAACCGGGGGGCAATGGCCTGAACGCCGATATTGCATGGGATAATCTTGTCCCGAAGATCACGTCTGGAAGCAGCGCACAAGAATTCTCGCAAGCTCATCACGCAACCTGGGGACAGGCAATATGTTCGTCTGAAGTACAATCTTCCACCGTTGCCGCTGTTCTGTTTGCCTGCATATTTTGTATTGCCTGTTTCTTAAAGCCGCAGTCGCGACAGTTCCAGTCGGTTGGCGATTTCGTTTTGAAACTTGGCACGCTCTTGATTGGTTCACTGGTAATTATTTCCATTCACATTGGCGTTTTGGCTACGGGAAGTTCACACTGAAAAGGCAAAGGATTATTCATGGAATTGATGTTTTTCGACTGGCATCGACCGGCCTTTCTTACTGATGTTGCCCTGGAAATCATTACGCGTTATCGCACGGGAAAGCGTCTTGATCTTGCCAATATTGTCCTTTCGCTTCCAAGTGCGCGGGCACAATCACGTCTGGAAGAAATACTTGTTTCGCAGGTCGAATTCCTGATTGAAAAGAAGGAACTCGATGCCGATTGGATACCGCCGGTCTTCATGACGATCGGACATGTACCGGAACTTCTTTATCCGCTTAAAAACACGTTGGCAAACTCCTTGACGCAGGCACTGGCTTGGCGAAAAGCTTTTGTTGAAGTCGCCACGCAAGTCCCGGAGCAATTTGCACAATTCATGCCCGGTGGAGTACCTGATGATTTTTTGCGACAATTGACACTTGCGCAAATACCGGCGAAATTACATTCAGAACTTGCGGCGGACGGCAAGATGTTTGAAACCGTCACGCAGGAATGTCAGCGTCGAGGAATTGCCGCGGAGGTTGATCGCTGGACGTTTTTATCACGGCTGGAAACGCGTTATTTCCAGATACTCGACGACCTTCGCTATTGGGACGTTCAGACCGCCCGACTCGTTGCTCTTGACCGCAACGAATGTCACACCACTCGCGAAATTTATGTCGTCGGCGCTCCTGACCTTAATACAGTTCAAAAAAGAATTCTCAATGCCGTATCGGAGCATGTTCATGTGTTTGTCTGTGCAAGCCAGACGCAACAGGATCGCTTCGACGAGTTTGGCTGTGTTATACCCGAACGCTGGACTTCGGATGTTCTCGATATACCGGACGACATCATTGTTCAGGCGGATAAGGCCCCTGATTTGGTTCCTGCGATTTTGGATCGAATATGCCGGTGTGCCGCGGAGTTTGACAAGCAACAGTCCTTGCCTTCAGACAAGCGTTTTTCACTCTTTCGAAAAGAAGTTGCCCTTTGCATTCCGGACGATCTTGAAACGGAATTGACGCCGTATTTAAAGGAATCGCTTGCGGCCAATAATCTTTCACTGGAGCCGGCGGCGGGAGTCCCGGGGACGCAAAACAGAATCTACCGGCTTTTGACTTCGCTTGCCGACTGGTTGGAAACGCGCCGTTTTTCATCGCTGGCCGAACTTGTCCGTCATCCTGATTTGGAACATTACATCAATCTTGCCATGCCGTCGCAGCAGTCGGCACCCGTTGAAATCAGCATTCCCAAGACAAATGTCAAGCAACAGCTGTTCGCGTTTGAAGATTTCGAAACGCAAGAGTCTGTGCCGGAATCACCAGACAGTATCGCCGGGGAAGCAACTCATGACGCGGAGAAAAACGTATGCGATTGGTTGACTCTTCTGGATCGATACCAGCGTGAATTCTTGCCTGAACAACTCGACGATCTGACGCAGGCGGCGACAACCTTTGCCGACGGTGTTGCCTCGAAGCATATGACAAATTACGCCGATCTTGCCGCCGTTTTTACCATACTCGACGATTTGTTCAAACCGTTTTATCACAGCCGTCCGGACGGGACATCTTATATTGCGAAAACATCAGAGCACAAGCCCGCACAAACAGACGATTTGCAAGTTCAAGCAGATCAGGTCAACTTGGATTCAGAAGAAGCGGACGTCGAGTTCACGGCCGAGTCCATTGGGCAAATACTTGACAATACCCCGCAAATTCGTCGTTTGGTCTATCAGCAAGCACTTTCACTTCGCGAATGGTGTACTCTTGTTTCGGAATTTTTGCAACGTGTATACGCGTCGATTATTCCGAAACTGTCAGAAGTCCCGGACGAGACTTCGCAAAGTGAAATATCACAATCCCGTTCGCGGCAAGACGAGATGCTTGACCGCAAGTATCATCAGGTCGCCAGCGGATTTCTTTGCGTTAACGCATCGTTAAGCGAATTGGCCAGTGTTCCGGAAGCGCTGAGTCAGGCCGTGACCGGGACAGAAATGTTGCGGCTGTTGCTTGACCAGATGAAAACGCGACAATTGTCTTCGTTTCATGAACCGCGATTGCTCTGTCAGGTCGGTTGGCTCGACCTGCGTCTGGATGATGCCCCGCATGTTCTTATCGCGGGCATGAACGAAGGAACGATTCCGACCTCGCAAACGACAGATCAATTTCTTCCCGACTCATTGCGGCATCAATTACATTTGGAAGACAATGGGCGACGTTTTGCCCGAGACCTTTATTCACTGGCAACCATTTTGGCGTCGCGGCCCGATACACTTCTTTTAACTGCGCGACGAACGGTCAATGGTGAACCGCTTCGCCCCAGTCGTTTTCTGTTTTTAACAAGTCAGGCCAATCTTCCCAAGCGGGTATGCCGCCTTTTCTCATCCGGAGGTCATAACGATGTCAAGACCGATACCGCGACGACCATTCCACCTGATTCCCTGATAAGCACGCACAGTGGATTTGCCCTTCCATCGCTGCGTATGCCTTCGCCGGCCCCGCCTTCGATGCTGAACGTTACGGCCTTCCGCTCCTTTTTGGCGTCTCCTTACGTGTTCTTTCTCAAGAATGGCCTTGGCTTGGAACCACAGTCAGACGATGATCAAGAACTGGACGCGGCTTCGTTCGGCAGTGTTTTACACGAAATCGTCGGACGGTTCGGCTCTTACCATGTCAGCGGACGGCCTGTTTGCGATTCGACGGATGCCGATGAGATTTATCGTTTTCTTTCCTGGCAGCTCGACGACTACATGAAGAATCGCTTTCGTCAGGACGCCTCGCCTGCCGTTGCCATTCAACAGGAACAGATTCGCAATACTCTGTATCATTTTTCGCGGTGGCAATCGCTATGGCGTCAGAACGGCAATGAAATTCTTTGGGTTGAAAAGGCTCCAAAACTCAATGTCGTCTTTTCTGCCGGAGGACCGCCCATGCGAATCCATGGTCGTATCGACCGTATTGATTACAATCGCGAGACAAACACGCTTTATGTTTTTGATTACAAAACTTATTCCTCGTCCAAAATTGGTAATATTCAGGAGGCGGACACGCTCCTTCGCGACAGCCAAACCAACACATTGCTCTTCAGTAACGCCACAGGCAACAAGGCCGACGAAGATCATCGTGTTCTTGTCAAGAATGAGCCTGATCACTGGACCAATCTCCAGTTGCCGCTTTACCATCATATTGCCAAACAGCTTATTCGGGAAAATCGGGCAATCTTTGCCGGGGATACGAAAATTCGGACCGGGTATACTATACTCCTGCGTAACACGCAGACAACCGCGCTGGGCGTTCCCTGGCAGGAC
>JAQVID010000219.1 GCA_028695865.1 Thermoguttaceae bacterium
TCCGAGCCGGGCACAGTAGGAACGCCCCCCCGTTTGGCAATCGTACGCGCCGAGTTCTTGTCGCCGAGCAGTTCCATTGCTTCGACCGAGGGGCCGATAAATTCGTAACCGCAATCGCGACAGACGCCGGCGAAATGGGCGTTTTCGGCAAGAAAGCCATAGCCCGGGTGAATCGCGTCGACTTCGCCTTGTTCGGCGGCCGAGATGATCCGGTCGATTTTCAAATAACTCTGAGTGGCGGGCGCCGGGCCAATACAAATTTTCCGGTCGGCCAGATCGAGCCATGAGCTTCCCTGGTCCGCCTGACTGTAAACAACGACCGATTCGATACCCATTTCGCGACAGGCTCGAATAATTCGCAGGGCAATTTCTCCACGATTGGCAATCAGAATTCGTTTAAACATCTTTTTTCCTTCAGTCGGAACATGGTGAAAGGACAAATCAACCGCGAGTATCAATTTTAAAGAGCGGCTTGCCGAAATCGACACTTTCTCCGTTTTGCACGAGGATCGCAACGACTTTTCCGCTCATTTCCGCTTGAATCTCATTAAAGACTTTCATGGCTTCGATAATACAAACAGTTTTTTCGGCGTCAACGGCATCGCCAATTTTAACGAAAGCGGGCGAGTCCGGATTGGAAGAAGCATAAAACGTGCCCACCATGGGAGAGTTGATTGTTTTCATGAAAGCTTCGTCTTTCGGAGCGGCAGGAGCTTCAACAGCAACGGGAGCCGGAACAGCCGCGGGAACAATACTTGCCGGAGCGGCAACGGGAGTGGCAACTTCAATTGCTTTTTCGCGACGAAGCTGGATACGGCTTTCGCCTTGACGAATATCAATTTCGGTGACTTCGTTTTCTTTCATGAGTTCGATCAGTTGTTTGATCTTCTCGACTTCAAAAACATTTTCCTGTTTTTCATTGGACATGTTACGTTTCTCCGAACTGTAAAAAAAGTCCTTAAAAGCCGCGGCGTTTTGCGAACCGCGTGCTATGCCATTCAATTTATTTATTCGCGGCTTTCTTTTTGGCCGAGACAAAACGACGCCGCGAAGCAAAATCGTTTATGATCACCGTATCCGACCAGTATGGTTCTTTCTCAAACGCCTGGACGGCACCATCAATAACCGTGGGACTGGTCTCGATGAGAATCCGCCCCCCGTCGACCAAAAAGGCGGCGCTTTCCCGGGCAAGTCGCGCAACAATATCCAGCCCGGTCTCTCCGGCCAGCAAGGCCATTTTCGGCTCAAAATCGCGAACCATTGGAGCCAACGATTCATATTCAGCGCCGGTTACGTAAGGCGGATTACTCACGATTACATCGAACAGGCGACCTGATGGAATGGACGCGAACAGGTCTGCGCAAAACCACTCAACGCGGTCAGCCAGGCCAAGTAGTCGAGCGTTTTCCCGGGCAACGTCCAGTGCATCACGACTTGCGTCCGTGGCGACAATAACGGCTTTGGGAAGATTCTTGGCAAGCGTCAACGCGATATTACCGCTTCCTGTTCCGACATCACACAAAGACCACTGACGCTGCGGATCGGCTTGAGACGCACTCTTGATATACTCAATAATCTCCAGAACAAGCTGTTCCGTTTCAGGACGTGGAATGAGTACTCGTTTATCGACTTTGAAATCAAGCGAATAGAACTCTTTGTGCCCTACCAGATACGCGACCGGTTCTCCGCCTCCACGGCGCTTAACCAAACCGCGAAACGTTGCTTTCGTTTCGTCCGGGACGACAGCGTCGTAACTCGTGTAAAGATCAATACGTTTGCATTTGAGAGCAAACGCCAGAAGTACCTCGGCTTCCAGGCGGGGAGATTCAGACGACCTGCTCTTAAAGAAATCGGTCGTCCATTCAAGTAATCGTCAGACGGTCCATACTTCTTGTTGCGACACGCAAACCCCCGCTGATAGGATGATCGTGTTGGACAACACACCGCCAACCGCCGGACTCAATCGGCAATTGGACCAAAAGAACTTCGCAATTCCCGACGCTCATAGTCGAGAAGACCTTCGATAACCGGGGAAAGGTCGCCCGCAAGAATCATGTCGAGCTTATAAAGCGTCAAACCGATTCGGTGATCCGTAACGCGGTTTTCCGGAAAATTGTAGGTACGAATCTTTTCGCTCCGGTCGCCACTCCCAATTTTACTCATGCGGTCTTCGTCCCGCTTTTTACGCTCTTCCATCCGCTTTTCTTCATAAACGCGTGACTTCAAAACACGTAACGCTTTCGCCAAATTTTTGTGCTGACTTTTCTCGTCCTGACAACTGACGACGATACCGGTCTCAAAATGCGTCAAACGAATGGCCGATGCCGTCTTGTTCACGTGCTGACCGCCTGGCCCACTGGAACAAAAACGGTCAACGCGGTAATCTTCCGGCTTCAGGTCAATTTCAACGTCTTCCGGTTCGGCCATGACGGCAACCGTCGCTGCCGATGTGTGGATTCGCCCTTTGGCCTCGGTCTCCGGTACACGCTGAACACGGTGACCTCCGCTTTCAAATTGCAATTCCCGAAAACAGCCTTCGCCTTCGATACTGAATACGATGGTTTTGAAGCCCCCCATTTCGGTCGCGTTCATCGCCATGAGTTCGGTTTTCCAACCGCGATGCTCGCTGTAATGTTTGTACATATCGTACAAATCCCGGGCAAAAAGAGCCGCTTCGTCTCCACCGGTTCCGGCGCGTATTTCCATAATGCAACTGGCGCGGTTGGCGTCACTGCCGCCAATAGTCATATCGAGCAGTTCATTCCAAAGCTCTTCCCGTTCGGCTTTGAGCACAGGAATTTCCTGTTCGGCCAACTGACGCAGTTCGCTGTCCGGACTGGAAAGCATTTCATTGGCTTCCTGAATCTCCGCGTTGATCTGATTAAAACGACGATACTTGCCGCAAAGCTTGGCAAGCGAACCATGTTCGCGAGCAACCCGGTGCAACCGATCAGGATCGGCCAACACCTCTTGCGACACCATCATTTTTTCCAGCTCCTCAAAGCGGGCCAGTTTCGCGTCCAACAATTCTCGCATAAAATACCGCTTCCTCGGTCAAAACAGATATTCAAACAAATATGTTTGGCCGAATGTCTCGAATCACTCGTCCGCTTTCTTGTCTTCGGTCTTCGAGTATTTTTTGCGGAATTTCTCGATACGCCCGGCCGTATCGACATACTTCAGCTTGCCCGTATAAAACGGATGACACGCCGAACAAATATCGACTTTCAATTCCGGTTTTGTGCTTCGCGTCGTGAAACTGTTACCACAACCGCAGGTCACTTTCGTTTCCATGTACTTGGGATGAATGTTCTTTTTCATTGGTGTTCTTCTCTTCGTCCAATTCACAGGGACTGTAAAATCCAGGCCGGCTCCGGTGACCCCGAGCCGTTGCGTCTTACATCTGATCGGGACACAAGGCCCCATAAAAAACCCTATTCTACCACAACCTTCCGCTTCCTGCAAGCCCCGGGGTATCCCCTTGCCCGCAAACATTTATCATAACCAACAAAAACACCTGATTTGCTCTTTTGAATGACGATGTAACGGAAATGTATTAACGCGTCATATTAACAAAATATTGCTTATTTCAATCGTTCAGATTCCAGGCAAGCGTTCCCAGCAGGCGGAAATAGAGATAAATTGACCAGCGGAACACTTGGCACAACAGGGGAGCGACCGGCAAAAAAAGGAGTTGAATGACGAAATAGTTGACTTCCAGAAAACAGGCGACCAGCAGGTAAGACGCCACACTTGCCCCAACAAACCCCAAACAAAGAGGTAAAGCCAATAAATAATAGACCAGCCAGTGAAGCGGCTGAAAGAGTACGCTTTTCCATATTCTTTTTTGGAACAGTTCCAAACCGGTATCCGCCTGTGTAACACTCAAAAAGAAAAGAGGAAAAAGCAGATAAAGACTTGCCGGGATAAACAAAAGTCGCCAGGCCGGGCAACCTTGCAGAAACAGCCCCGCCGAAATCAGTTGGCCGGGTATGAGGGCAATACACCCTAAAAGAGCGATCCATATAAAATACTGAATAGCAAAGTCGGTTCGGAAGAGTGCCCAGGTTTGAACACGATCGTCGCCGTTTTTCGTTTGTACAAAAATCGTCATGGCATTGATTGCCAAAAAGACAAACCATATGCCAAACGGAAGCATTCCGAGCATGTATTCGCCGAGGAACTGTACAATCTCTTTGAGTCCCAAACTGTCGGCCGCCGCAAAATACTTGATTGAAAAAACGAATTGGGCAAGAAATCGAAAAAGATTCAGCGACAGGTATATCGCGATCATTCCGACAATAAAATCATACAGAAATCGCCACGAGTTACATTTGTCGAAAAAAGGGTAAAAAAACGATTTGAGCGTAAGCAAAGATGCCCCTTTTGTCGCTGCCGGTATCGTTGATTGGTTTCCGGTTTGTGTGGGAGTGCCCCGTTCTGAAGGCGTTTTGCCTGTTCTGGTCGTGGTCGAACCAGACCTTTGGGCAATCGGAGGAACAGGCACGGTCTTTCGCCCAATATGAGCAGCGTCAACTTGTTGTACGGGAGTCGATTTCTGTATCGAATCTTGAGCTGTTGTATCATGTAACGAATAAACAGACGGCGTGACCGGCGGTTGTTTCGGTGATGTTGGATCTTTTTTGCCGGAAAGAACCTGGTCCATGGCCGCTTCGAGCGGATCAACATTTTGTTCTGGCACAACCCGGTTGGGCATACGGCACGCGCGATAATCGACAGACCCTTCAATGTCGCGATAATCCGACACGACGCGGGGAGCAGGCGACTGCGTAACGGCTGTTTTACGTATCTGATAACCACCGTCCGGGGAGAACTCGACGACAACCTTTTCGATTGGTTTTACCGGGCGAATCAATGTTTTTCGTCCGCAATCGGGACAGATTTTCCACTGTCCCACCTGTTCTTCTCCGGCATACATCAGAAGTTTACACACATCGCACGCAACCGGGATGAGTACCAGGCCGGGGTGGTATGGCAGCTCGACCGCAATTTGGATAATCTCTTCGGTTTCAGGAGTCAGTTGGAGGTCTGAATTATCGTTCATGTTTCGAACAATCCTTTTTGCTGGACGAAACGGTTGGATTTAACGCAAAAAAGCGCCAACCCACCTTGACGGGTACCCGGTTTATACACTATACTTATAAGGATTATAACAGGTTTGTTAACCAAAAACAATTACTCCATGGATAAAGAGGGATTTGGGAACGATGAAAAGTTCTGTAAAGCATGAACGGGGAAAGAACGATCTGGAACAGGTCTTGAGCAACTGCTATCAGTACCTGAAAAGCAACCAGGACAAGGTTCTGGGATTTATTTGCCTTCTGGTGGTCGCAGGCTTGATTGTAGTTGTTGCTCGTTATTACATGAGCCGCGATACATCGGTATTGCAAGCCCAGGTCGATGAAGCGTATTACCAATCAACAAATAAATCGCTTTTGAGCGGTGATACGGCTCCAGACCCTGTTCCGTTTGAGTCCTTGGCCAAGACTTGCAAAGCCGGACTGGAAAGCGCGATTATTCGTATTTCCGCCGGTGAAGCTCATATGAAAGCGGGGATCGCCGCTATTGACGCACGTATCGCCGCTTCGGAAGAAGCTCCCAAGTCGCCGATTGGAAATCCTGTCGATTCGTTTGACAAGGCGGGCGAATTCTTCCAACAGGTGATGAACGCTCACACACTGGGAAATCCTGACCTGACCGCGCGTTCCATTTACGATCAAGGCGTGGTCGCCGAGTACCGCGCAAGGATTGCCGCAAGCGACAAAGAGGTTGACGATCAACTTGCGTCCGCAGGAAAATTATACGCCATGGTCATTGAGCAGTGTGCCGGAACTCCGTTTGCCGAAGTTGCCCAAGACCGCTTGACCAGTATCAAAAAACCGATTACCATTGCGTATTACAAGAAAATTGCGAACCAGTATAAAACGCTTCCTGCTCCCAAGCCGGTCGAATCGATTCTGCCGCCGGCTTCTACCGACCCCTTGAGTCCGAAAAGTCAGGGCGATATGAAAGCGATTGACGAATTCTCCGTTTCCGGTGAAAAACCGCAAGCCGCAAAACCGACCGCTGCGAAAGACGCTCCGAAAGCCGCCGACGCTCCAAAAACGCAAGCCCCCAAGGCCGACAGCGCAAAACCGGCC
>JAQVID010000220.1 GCA_028695865.1 Thermoguttaceae bacterium
TTCTTCGTAAAGTCAACTACGCGTTGGACAGACTCTATCTGAACGATTCGTCTTTGTTTGTTTCCGATCTTCGCAAAAAATATTACGACGATGTTAATGGGAGCAATGGCGGCGGGATTCCTTTCTCGTCGGAAGAACGCGAGTTTATTCAAAAGGCCGCTCGCGAAAAGCGGACCTTCGCAACGATCGTCAATCCTGATCATGCGCCTTTTTCAAGTTTGCAAAACGGTGTTCCGGTCGGTATCTTCGCGGAAATTGCAACCATTTTGAGTGAAAGAACCGGGCTGAATATCCAGATCACCTTTCCTCCTTCCAATGACTTGATTTGGGATAAAATTCAAAATAACGAATATTCGCTTATTCTCGACGCGAGGGACAATTATTCTTACGCGGAAAAGCTGGGGCTCTATCTATCGACCCCTTATATGCCGCTCTTCTTTTCCAGAGTGACCCGCAAGAGCTTTTCGGGTACTCCGAAGCGGATCGCCGTGAGCAAGTATTCCAAAACCATGCAGTCCGATCTCAGCAATTTTATCAATGACGCCGAACTAATCGAATATCCGACGTTCGACCAGGCGATCCAGGCGGTCGTCGAGGGTAAGGTTGACGTTGTGTATATGAATACTCTTTCCGCTCAGTTGGCCGTTGGGGCCGATCGAAGCGGTCTCTTGACTACCGAAGTATTGCCCGGTGCAAAAACCGATTTCTGTGTCGGGATTCGCAACATTGAGGACCCCATGTTCGTTTCGATCGTTTTGAAAGCGGTCCGAAGTCTTTCCTCAACGGACATGCAGGTACTTCGGCAGAAATATTCCAATCATGCTTCGCGAGCGCTGACGGTTCGAGAATGGGTCACCGTTCATTCGATGTCCATTATTTGCTGTATTGCCCTGGTCTTATCGCTGGTTGCCGCGACTTTGTATGTTTTATTGCGAAATGCCCGAACGATATTGCGGGACAATACCATTGTCAGCCTGCTGCCGCTTCGCTATTATGTTTTGGCACGTGACGAACGTTTCGTTCACATTCAGAACGGCGTTCACAATGCCAAATACGTTCGAGAGCTTGGGGTCTCGAATTATGATGAAGTCTCCGCAACGATCAACCGTGTTTTTCAGACCGGAAAAGCTCAAAACGCAAACTTCATTCTGGACGGTCAGTATCGAACCGCTTTCTGTTCGAAACTGCCGAAGTCGCTTTACGGATTTGAGACCATTGCCTGGATATCGCAAGATACGAGCCAGTTGCAGAACGCAAAAAAACAGGCCGAATCGAGCGCGCAGCGTCTGGAGCTTACCCTGTCCAGTATCGGAGACGGCGTTTTCGTGACCGACGAACAGGGATGTTTGACCATGATGAATCCCGTTGCCGAAAAGATGACCGGCTGGAAATCCGAAGAGGCTTGCGGGCACCGTGTTGAAGATATTCTGGTCATGAAAAGTTATATCGACAATACCCCGGTTGAACCGCCGATCAGAAGTGTTTTAAAGACCAAACGCGCGGTCAATCTCTCCAATCATACCGATCTTGTCAGTAAAGACGGTCAGGTCATGCACATCGCGGACAGCGCGGCGCCTATTATGGACGAGAACGGCAGTGTTGCCGGCGTCATTATGGTCGTTCGCGATGTTACGGAAGAATATCATCGCCGCAGTCAGTTGCTGCGTCAGGCGGAGCAGATGAAGAAATCTTCGGAGTTGGCGGCGATTGCCTACTTCACATGTCCTCTCAAGACCCCCAGTCTGGGAACACACGATTTTCCCGAGAGTTTTTGGATGTGTGACGCCGAAGGAAAACCGCTTCACTTTAAAGATTGGGTTTACGCTGACGATCAGGATCAGTTTGAAAGAAGTTTGGACGAACTGATTTCCGGACGTCAGGATCAGGTCGAGATCAGTTATCGGGCGCAGTATAAGAATCGGCTTCGCTATTTCGTAATGAATATCAGAAAAAGCAAAAATCCCACCACAGACGTAATCGAGGCGGTCGGTGTCATTCACGACGTTACCGTGAGCAAGGAATACGAACGGCAGCTTGAACGCGCCGTTGAAGACGCGCAGGCGGCCAGTCGCGCCAAGAGTTATTTCCTTTCGACGATGAGTCATGAAATCCGGACGCCCCTCAATTCGATCGTCGGTTTTTCGGAAATTCTCCTCGAACCGGATATCGTTCAGGCCGAACGCGACGAATATCTTACCGCCGTTCAGGACGCCGCTTATGCCCTTTTGACGCTGATTAACGGTGTGCTCGATCTTGCCCGGCTTGATGCAGGTAAAATGAACCTGAATCCCGTGCCAACCGATGTCGATAAGCTTTTCAGGGAGATCAGAAACATCTTTATCCAGAAGTCCCGGCTCAAAGGATTGCAAATGGATTACAACGTTCCGGCAGGGTTCCCGTTCCTGATGCTCGATACGGCGCGCATTCGACAGGTTTTGCTCAATCTCGTGGGGAACGCGGTTAAATTTACTCACAACGGCGGCGTTAAAGTCGATGCCGCGTTCAAACCGGACAAAGAAGGATCGTCCGGAAGGTTCGTCCTGACAGTCAGGGATACCGGAATCGGGATTGCCGACGAATTCCGTGACAAGCTTTTTAGTGAATTTGCGCAACAGGAGTCCATCCGGGGTGGCTCTCGTCAATACGAAGGTACCGGGCTTGGCCTTGCGATTTGTAAAAAACTGATCGATGTGATGGGCGGAACGATCGACGTGGAGTCTTCGGTCGGAAAAGGTTCAACCTTTACTGTTATTATTCCCAATATTGCGGTCAGTGCCGGATCGGAGCAAAAAGATTCCACTCCTGAAAAGATCGAAAAAGAAAAGAAAAACGAGTTGATCAAATATCAGCCCGATAAACCCGATAAAGTGGTTCAATATCGTATTCTCCTTGTGGACGATAATCCGTCCAATCTGCTCATGCTCAACGCTTTGTTCCAGCGTAAAGGACTTACGACGATTTCTGCCGAGTCCGGTAAGGAGGCACTGACCATCCTGGAAGATCACGAATTCGATCTTATTCTGACCGACCTTTGGATGCCCGAAATGAACGGCGCGGAGTTGGCGGAGCGGATTCGGCAACGCGTAACGGAACCTAACGTGGCCATTCTTGCCGTTACCGCCGATCTCGATGCCAGTGTGAATTTCGACTTCTCGAAGTTCAACGGCGTCATGCTCAAGCCGCTGACCGTTGAAAAAGTTCAGACGATTATCAATATTCTGGATAACATGAAAGAATCGGACAGTATTACTCAAACCGGACAAATGATCGTCAACGAATTGATTCGATAAAGCGGCGACGATCAAAAAATAACGGCAGACGGCGGTAACCTTTGAATATGAGGTGCCTCAAAAAAGCACAAGTTGGAAACCCGATCATTGGAATACAGGGCAGTAGCAAAGACCAGTCCACAGGTCGCGCTGCCCTGGTGACTATCGAACTGAAGGAATGGTTGCCCTGCCCCATGTCTTGTGTTCACTTCGATAAAATGAACGCATGAGTCTCGTTTTTCCCATGGCAATTTGTCGCACCGATTTTGAACGGTCAAAATCGGTGAACGTGTCGTGTTTTACAGTGCACCGACTTAGTCTTTTTTGTTTGCGTCTGCGCTTTTCGCGACAGGATATTTTTCCTGAAGTTGCTTGAGCCAACGGGCCTGACGATCATCTTGATCTTTTTTGCTTACGGCGTCAGACTTGATCTTTTGTTCCTCAAAGGTCAACTGTAAAGCGTCAAGCGGACGGGCAGTGATCTGAAAGCCGGCCGTTGTTTTTCTGCTTTGACCTGTGTCGGACGGCTTGCCGTCTTTTGCCGTGGGCGCTAAATCTTTTTTCAGATAGTCGTCGGTCGCGATGGTTGCGCCGGCGGTCACGACTTGCGTCTGAACGGTTGCTTTATCGGCGTTCATGTAGTTGGAGTACCCGACGACAAACGTGGAATAGAGAAGAGTCCCAATTCCCAATGCCAAGAGCGTTTTCGTTAACCGGCTCGTTCCGGCCCATTCCTTAAGCGCAATTCCCCAGAGTGAACTGAAGATAATAATACTTGCCATATGAAGTGTCCAACTGGAAAACTTGAAGTCGCCCATTTGCGTTTCGCCCATCGAGTAGAAAAAGAATTGCATGTACCAGGTCAGGCCGGCCAGAGCCGAAAAGAAATAGTTCCAGAACATATTGACCGCAACCGGTGTTCCCTCGTGCCCTTGGGCGTCACGCTCCCGAACATCACGGGAAAAAAACTGATAAAGTGTCCCATTCTTCAAAAGCAGGATCATGCACCAAATAAAATTCGTCGTAAATCCCCCCAAAAGAATCACGCAAAGCTTGGGGAGCCCTGACCATATGTCACCGGTCCCAAAATATTTGCTCACATACGAAAGCGGTTCCGCGGCCGCCATACCGTAGGCCATGCCCGCACTGAACACACCGGAAATCGTTGCAACAATAATACCTTTTGTAAAACTAAATTCTTTAATTGACTCGCGTTTGGCGTCTTCAGACATTTCGCGTTCTTTGGACATGCCCGCCGTTCCGGCCAGAGCGATTCCCAAGGCACAGATTCCAAGACCGAACAAATTGATCAGTCCGGCTTGTGTTCCGAGAATTTGTGTGGTGAATGTTCCTTGGAACACGGGCGGCATGAGTGAGCCCAGAACGGTGCAATAGCCCAGAGCGACGGCCATACCGAGCGACATGCCCAAATATCGCATGGTCAAACCAAAGGTCAGACCGCCCACGCCCCACATCATGCCAAACAGAAAGGACCAAATAACCGCTTGCGGTTCCATGGCCCAACTGGCGGCAATCGTCGGAAGCAGTGATTTGGTCAGAAGTAAAGCCAAAAGCCAGGGAGCGATAATCCAACTGACGAAACCGCCGGCCAGCCAATAGACTTCCCAGGACCACTTGCGGACAAATCGATAAGGGACGTAAAAGCTCCCGGAAGCCAAGCCTCCCAGCCAATGAAAAAAGACTCCTAAAAATACGTTGGGCACAATAAACTCCTTGGTGATTCTTGAATGTGTATTAGCTCGTGTAATACTCTAAAATTGTTTGTCTAATGGTAGTGCTTCATAACGCTTTGGGAAAATTGTTGAATCCCGCAAGGCTCCCCCCGTTCACGAAACGGATTATGAAGCTATAATAATAAAAGTAAATATTTTTTCCGGTTGTTTTAGTTTACAGCATTCCGGGCAAAAGGTCAATAAGCAAGTTACGGAACTTTGCAGTTATATTAGATGTGAAGGAAAGATCATGGCGGGAAAAAGAAGTAAAAAGAAAGCGGAAACAGTTTACCTCGTATGTGAGGAGACAGGCGATTATAATTACATTGTACGCCGTAAGCCTGGTGGCGAGAAGCTTAAGCTGATGCGTTATTGTCCGCGTCTCCGTAAGCACACCATGCACACGGAAAAGAAAAAATAACGATGCTTTTGGATGAGTTCGGGCAAGTCTTTGGTTTGCCCGGGCAGAGCGTCCGTTTGGACGCAGCAAGCGTTATATCATGTTGCGTCGAATTTCGTCGCCGTTGAAGAGTGCGCCCATGCCGGTGTGCTCTTTTTGTTTTTTGTGTTCACATCACTTGATCCTTTGGAATTCAACCGGGAGTTCACGATGCCGTTGTCGAATGAAAAATGTGCAAAGAAGTGGGTTCCCCGTCCCTATGATTCCCAGCTCATTGCCCGTCTTTCAAAGCAAACGGGTATTTCTCCCGCCGTGATACAAATTATGGCCGGTCGTGGCATTGTCGATCCCGGTCAGATTATTTTGTTTCTTGCCCCGCCCAGTTTGGGAAAAGGTCTTTATCGTCCTGAACGACTTCCCGGGTGCCGTCACGCGGCGCAATTGATTGTCGAAGCGATTCGAGCAAAAAAGAAGATTACGATCTTTGGCGATTACGACGTTGACGGCATGACGGCGACCGCGATTTTGACCGGCGCGATTCAGATTGTCGGTGGTGAGGTCAGTTATTACGTTCCCAATCGATTGGAAGAAGGCTATGGTCTCAATTGCGACACGATGAAAAAGCTTCGCGACGATGGAACGGATATGATTGTGACCGTTGATTGCGGTATCACGTGTTTCAAAGAAGCAAGTTATGCCAAGGAAATTGGCCTTGATCTGATTATTTCCGAC
>JAQVID010000221.1 GCA_028695865.1 Thermoguttaceae bacterium
AGTTCCTTGAACGTGACGACGCGATAAACGCGAACTCCGTAGGGATTGCGAACCGCTTTTCCCCGTTTGCTTTCCGGCTCGGCAATCGCAATATGATCGGGAATCTGACGCGCCATGGTTACCAGACGTTCTGCGGCGTTTCGATATTCGCTATTCATGCTGTTTCACCTGATTATCATAAAGTTCGGCGTATTGCCGTATCATTTTTTCCAAACTGAAATCGTTTTGTATTCGCTGGCGGGCCGCTTCGCCAAATCGACGACGGCGTTCCGCGTTGTCCGGCTTGAGCAGTTCGAGTGTTTCCTTGGTAAAGGCGGTTCGACGTCGTTGGACGTCGCCGTCGAATTCGGGAATCAAAATACCTGTCTTTCCGGGCACGACGAGTTCCCGATTGCCCGGGATATCCGAGGCGAGAACCGGTACACCCGCGGACATTGCTTCCAGAATGGAATTCGATTGTCCTTCATAGGCACTGGTACACCACAGCAGGTCGAAATGGGGCATAAACCGATAGACCTCGCTTTGGTGTCCGAGAAAATGAACGCAGTCTTTCAAAAGCAATTCTTCGCGATATCGCAACAGGTTCTCGCGTTCGGGGCCATCGCCAATAATAAGGGCATGAAAATCAAGTCCGGCGAATTTCAACTGATCGAACGACCAAAGGGCTTCTTTAATTCGTTTTTGCGGCCAAAGTCGGGCAACGATGCCAATTAAAAAGGGCTTGCCCGACTGTTTGGATTCCAAACCGAGTTGGGCAAGGAGTTCTTCGCGGGACCACGGACTCGTAGGGAAAGGCGTTACGGCGTTGGGAATAACGACGAATTTTTCCGGAGGGAGGCCATGACGCACGTAAAACTCGCGAATTCCTTCGCTGTTGGCGGCAATAATGTTTGTTTTTCGGGCAAGCCAACGGTCAATTGCAAAATATAGGGACGATTTCCACGGATCAACACATCGTTCTCCACAGATAATGGAGGGTACTTTGCAAGCGATTGCGGCCATGCGTCCATAAGCATTGGCGGCAAAAAGCCAGGTATGTACAATGTGCGGGCGGAGTTGTTTAATCAAACGTTTGAGTTTAAGGTACGCGGCGAAAGATATTTTGTGTTGTTTGCCGATTATAGTATAAGGGATATTATTTTTTTTGAGGATATCGGAGAGCGGGCCATCGCGGGTCAGGACGGCGACATGCACGTTGAATTTTTGCTGATCGAGTCCGGACGCGAGGAGTGCAAGCTGTTTCTCGGCCCCGCTCTGATCAAGAGTGGGGATGATGAGGAGCAATCTGATTTTTTCTGTGCTCATGCGGCGACCTCGTTTCGAAAATCACTTCAGTATACTATTTTATATATTATACTTGCGGAGCGTAAAATGAACAGGATTTTTTAACTCAATTCCGTAAAGTTCCCAATAAAAAGGCGAAAAAGGGAAAAAAGGGGATTTTTTTGAGAAATATGGCAAATTATCCCAAGACTTTTGCTTTTTTGATTGAAAGTTTTCAGAAAGTCGGGTAAAATGGACATAGGTTTTTTTATGTAACAATAGCCTGCCGGTTGTTTACTTATGAACGCGAGATTGTCCACATTAACAGGTTATATTTTCAACAGCAGAGACAATAGTGCAAAATCCATGCGTAAGATATTTCAAAAATGGTTGTTTATTTTTGTTGCAGTGGCCTTCACGCTGACGTTTTGCCTGTCATTTTACTTGCAAACGCAGCAGGCGGAAGAAAACGCGGAAAAGCAGATGCGTTTGAAGCTCTATGATGTTGTTGCGCAAGTGAATTTGAATGAGAATAATCAAGGTCGAATTGTCCAGGCTTCTGGAAGTGAGACCCTGGTGCGAGTGCGTTCATTGGCGATGATGATCAAATTGGACCCGACAATATTGAAGGATCGGAAACGATTACAGGCAACCAGTAATATATTGGAAGCGGAACAGGTTCGGATATCCGACGCGAAGGGTATTGTGGAAGCCGCCGTTCCGGAGACACTCGTCGGTCAAAATATGAACGCCGATCCGGAAATGCAGCCTTTCAAGGATGTAATAGACGGTTCGAGGACGGAACATGTTGAGCCACCCAAAAATATCAGTTCACTTGGCGAGCAAGTCCAATGCGCCTGTGTTGCGAGAATGGATTCGAAGGGAACCGTCCAAATTGCTTACAAGGCCCGTCGTCTGACAGAAGGGCTTGAGATCGCGGACATCAAGAATCTTGCCGTAGGTTTTCGAATAGGGAACAATGGGCGGATTATTGTTACCGAAAAAAATATTGTCGTCAGTTCTGACGATAAACTGATGCTTGGGAAAAATTTGGGCTCTATCGGAATTTCGTTGACCGAGCTCAATGGTAATCAAGGGGCCTTTTGGACGAAGATTGCCAACATAAAAACATATTGTGTCTATGAAAAATTCGAACGGTTCGTTATAATTGGTACTCTTCCGGCGAGCGAGATTTTTGAAAACAGGGACCGTAATGCCACGACCCTGGTTCTTTTGAATTTCTTGCTTTTTGGTGCTGTATTCATTCTTGTGACCGAGATGATTAAAAGAATCGTCATAGACGGAATCGAGAGTGTTAATACTTCGCTCAAGCGCATTACCGATGGAAACCTTGAAGAAAAAGTCGAGGTGCTTACCAACCAGGAGTTTGTCGCGCTTTCAGAGGGAATCAATCAGACCGTTCAATCGCTTCGGAAGGTAATTTCAGAAGCGGCGACGCGAATCGATAATGAACTGGAATTTGCCCGGGCCATTCAGCTTTCGGCCATGCCCAACATATTCCCGCCCTATCCTACGCGAAACGAATTTGATATCTATGCGAGCATGTTCACGGCCAAGAACGTTGGCGGTGATTTCTACGATTTCTTCCTGGTCGACGATAATCACCTGGCGATCGTCATTGCCGACGTATCGGGCAAAGGCATACCGGCCTCCCTGTTCATGATGACCTCGAAAACGGTGATTAAGAACTTTGCGGAGTCGGGTATTTCTCCGGGTGAAATTTTTACGCGCACCAATGCTTATTTGTGCGAAAACAACGACACGTGCATGTTCGTCACCGCTTTTCTGGGAATTTTGGAAATCAATACCGGACGTCTTACCACGGTGAGCGCCGGACATAATCCGCCGCTTATCATGCGAGCTTACGGCGAGATTGAATGGTTGCGTTCCGAAGGAGGTTTCGTTTTGGCGGGCATACCGGACGTTGTTTACGGCCAAAGCGAATGGCAGCTCCATTCCGGCGACAAGATTTTCCTTTATACCGACGGCGTGACAGAAGCGTTTAATCCGGACGCGGCCCAGTTTGGGGAAAAGCGGCTCAAGGAGTGTTTGAGCTCAACGTTTGCCCGTAACGCAAATCTTTACACGTTATTGAGTTACGTTCGCGGAGAAGTCGAGCTTTTCGCCAGTTCTGTTGAGCAATCTGACGACATTACCATGCTGGTTCTCGAATACAAGCTTTGAGACCGTGTTTAGTCCGGTAATCGTATCGGGTCGGCAGGCAGTGTCCCGTTGGGAAGCAGGGTCGCCCGGCTCCTGCAGAACATTTTACGGAATAAATGTTCTCAAAAACGGGCGCCATGGGGAGCGAACGATAACCGGTCCCTGGACGAGAACCGGGGGATAATTATTGACGTAAACCGGCGGCCCATAGTATGTTACGGTCGGCGCGGCTTCAGGTACCACGATCGGGCCGAGCGGAGGGGCCCAGGTAACCGGTGGAACAAAAACCTGTTGCCACTTGGGTTGCGATGGTGCGTGACTGTAAGCCGGTTGGCTTGCGTTTGATGAGAACGCCCAGGACAGAACGACAAGAAAAGCGGCCAAACCGATCGGTTTTGCGTATTTTGACATATTATATTACCTCCGTTTGTTTTTGAATGTAAAGGCTTCCGGTATGCCGAACGCCCAAGGAAAACCGACTCTGTTTCGTTGGGCCGGCTTGTTGGTACTCTACCTTCCTGTGCCTGCATGGTTCAGACGGCGGTAAGGTTTTCAATTTCTGCCTGATTGGGGCGGCAGTCACAGAACAGCGGCAAAAAAAGGAGTTTGATTGGGAATCGATGACAATATTAAAGAACAAACCTCTTCGCGTTGGACTTATCGGCTTTGGTATGATTGGCAAGGTTCACGCGTATGGATATGCCGTCCTTCCTTTTTACGCTCCGGAACTTGAAATGTTTCCCCGGGTCGTGCGAGTGGTAACATCCCGGGAAGAAACGGCCAGTCGGGCTGCCCGACTTCTGGGTGGGATCGAAAGTTCCACGAATTATCACGATGTGACCGCCGCAGACGACATTGATATAGTACATATCTGTTCGCCCAATGACGCTCATGTCGGGCAAGTTCTTGATACGCTTGCTCATAATAAACATCTGTATTGCGATAAACCGCTTGTCGTTACCCTTTCGGAAGCCCGCGTCATCCGCGAAGCACTTACTTGTCAAACGTCTGAAGGCAAACCCCGTTATACGAAGACGTCGCAAATGACATTTCACCTTCGTTTTTATCCGGCTATTCAGCGAGCAAGACAACTCATTGAAGAGGCCGCGTTAGGAAGAATTTTTCAATATCGACTTGGATATTACCACGCAAGCAACGCTTCGCCAGACATAGCGTTCAAGTGGAAACATGGGCCGGCCGGTGGAGTGATACGCGATTTGGGCGCGCACTTGTTTGATTTAGTTGATTATCTCATCGGTTTTCCGTCTGAATTGATTGCTGATTCAAATACAGCGTTTCGGGAGCGTTTTAGTCCGGGCACCGATTCCGGGCACTCTCCCGTACCGATAACCGTCGAAGATACCTTTATGGTTTTGACCCGTCATGCCGCGGTACGGCCTCGAAGTCTTGATTCGGCGCGTACTTCCGTGTTGGCACAGGAGCAGTGCGGGGAAGTTGTTACCGGAGTCATTGAAGGAACGAAGTTGGCTACTGGCTATGAAGACGATGTACGATTGGAAATTCACGGGCAAAAAGGAGCGATCCGTTTTTCGCTTATGGACCCGCATTATTTGGATTATTTCGATGCTACGCGACCGGATCGCCCGTTCGGCGGAACTTCCGGTTGGACCCGGATTGCCTGTGGTGCCAGGAGTGAGCCTCCCGAATCGATGTTTCCTTCGTCGAAAGCGACAATCGGGTGGTTGCGGGGCCATGTTGCTTCGCTTGTTCATTTCGTTCAGGCGGTTGAGGCGAACCAGGCAAGCAGTCCGGACCTTATGCAAGGTATTCGGGTACAAGCTCTTTTGGACGATGTTGAGCGTTCGAGCACACTGCGCAGTTGGGTACCTTCGACCGTGACAGACAATTGAGGGGAGACTTTTTCAGACAAACGGTACAGTAATTTCGAAAAAGTTGGGAATACTACTGGTAAAGAATTGTTTTGAAGGGTATAATTTTATTATTGAGAATGGTACAATAGAGATGAGGCCGTTGCCGTCTCGAAATCAGAAACAAAAAAACATGGCTGCTCCGCAAGCTGCTTTGTCGGCGCGGTCACAGGTGAAAGATGTTGGATGATCCCTTTTGCATGTATCGTTAGTTTATTGCCTTTGACACTCTATTTTTTATATGTGTCAAGACTGAACTCATATCCGCACGCGGTTGTTGTCTCCGGGGTGCAGGATAATTTCATGCTTGCCTTTGGGTTAAGCGGTTTCGTGCTCATTGGTCCCGGTCAACTCATTATGCCCATCGGAGCTCTTGTCGACAAAGGAATATTTGCCTGGATTTTGCTGTTTTTTCTTTACCTGCTTCTTGTCTGTTTTTTCAGCAGTTTTCTTCGTCCGAGAATTATCTTGTATAATACATACCCGGAGCAGCTTCGTTCTTTGATTGCCGACATGGCATTCCAGAACGAATTGGAAATCAACTGGCTTGGTGATACGCTTGACATTCCTGCGTTGGGAGTTCACTTGACCATGGAATCCTGGCCGTTGTTGAAACATGTTTCGCTGGTGGCCTCGGGCAAACAGGGGCAGCCCGGAGGTTGGGCTCAATTCGAAAAGCTGTTGCGCAAAGCTGTGCAGGCATATCCTCAAAAATCAAAATTTGCTTTGCGTGTATTTTTTACCGTTTCACTGATTATGGTAGTAACGATGATCCTCGGGGGGTTGTATCACTCAGA
>JAQVID010000222.1 GCA_028695865.1 Thermoguttaceae bacterium
CAACGGTAATCGCGTCGCTTAAACGACTGGCTGAAGAATTCAATATGCCGATAACCGGGCAATCGCTCCCCCAACCGGAAGAAGAGCCAAAAACCGCGAATTAAGATACTCGCGTTTCACTTGATTGCGACCTGGGACTTGAAACATTCTGTTTTCAATCATGCTCCGGATGGGAAAACAGGCAAATGAAATATCAATGGAGCAAGGTCCACACAGCATGGTGCAAGTGTGTACACAATCGCTATGCAGTGTGCAAACAAGCCGCCGCGTATACCGCCTCGCGACGGCGCACTCTATTAGGTTTGTTAATAGAATAAAACGTAAGCCGCTTGGAACGAAAACCGCGAAATATGCCGATTTCACTTGTTTTTTTCGTTTTGCGGCAAAAGTCGCTTGTTTTCCAAAGGGAACCTGAAAAAACGTCGAAAAAAGGAAACGCTCACAGTATAAGCATGCTGCAAAAAGACCGATTCAGGAATCATTCTGCAAAAAAATCGTTGGGTACACCTTGCAAACAAGCGGTTTTTCAGTTATACATATATAATTAGAGTTTTTTTACTTCAGTCGTACCATTTTCGGCTGAAACCAGGCCGCCACGCTCGGGCGTTCCGGAAGCCTGAGTGCCATTTGTGAAAACCATTGTATGAAAGAGAGTTAAAAAGAGATGTCGAAATTCACCGCGAACAATATTCGTAATATCGTTTTTTGTGGACACGGAGGTTCCGGAAAAACAACAACGGCCGATACGCTTTTGAACGTAACAGGTATGGTCAAGCGACCAGCCAGCGTGGATGACGGTACGAGCATTTGTGATTTCGACGAGGAAGAAAAGAATCATAAATATACCGTTGAAGCCAGTATCGTTCATTTCGAGCACGCAGGCAAGCGGTTCAACGTGATTGATACCCCTGGATACCCCGACTTTATCGGCGGAACGATCGGCGCCATGGGCGCGGCAGACACCGCGGCGATTTTCGTCAATGCCCAGTCCGGCATCGAAGTCAATACGCGACGGGTCTTTGCTGAAGCCAAAAAAGCAGGTCTTGGCCGTTTTATCGTGATTAGCAAGATGGACGGCGATAACATTGGTTTCGACGCTCTCATCGAAAATATTCAAGACGTGTTTGGTCCCGAATGTGTTCTGTTCAACGTTCCGATGGGACATGGTCACGAGTTTGCCGGAGTTGCCAGTACACTCAATCCGCCGGAAGAAGCGCCGGGTGCCCTGCATGATCCTCACGAAATTCACGAGAACTTGATCGAAACAATCGTTACGGTTGACGACGCGGCCTTGGAGAAATATTTCGAAGGTGTCCTTCCGACCGAAGCCGAACTTTCACAACTCATAGCCAAGGGCATGCTCGAAGGAACGCTCGTCCCCATGTTCTGCGTTTCGGCCAAGACGAAGGTCGGCCTTCCCGAACTTATGGACGCCATGGCCGCCTTTGCGATTCCGGCTGACATGATTAAACGAAAAGGAACAAAAGCCGACGGCCAGGAAGTCGTGTTTGACGGTGATCCTGCCGGCCCGGTCGCTGCCCAAGTCTTTAAAACCCGAATCGACCCATTCGTTCAAAAGATCAACTATATTCGCGTTTACAACGGCACGCTCAAAACAGGAGCCCAGGTCGCGGCCAGCACGTCGCGCCGCGGTTTCAAAATCGCGCAGCTGTTCGATATTTTGGCCAATGATTTGCAACCGGTCGATGAAGCGGGCCCCGGCGATATTGTCGCCGTGACAAAGTGTGAAGAACTTCATACTTGTGCGACGCTTGGCGAATTCGGTATGGCACCGTTTGCCTTCCCGACCCCGATGGTTGGTTTGGCCGCCGCTCCCAAGAGTCGTGGTGATGAAGCGAAAGTATCCGGAGCGCTCACAAAATTGGCGGAAGAAGATTCAACGTTTTTGGTCGAACGAAACGATCAAACCAAACAGCTCGTTATTACCGGTATGAGCGAATTGCACTTGCAGGTACTTCAGGAACGACTCAAACGACGTGATAAAGTTGAACTGGATACAAAAGAACCCAAAGTTCCGTATCGCGAAACGATTCAGTCCAAAGCGTCCGGCTTTTATCGTCATAAAAAGCAGTCCGGCGGTGCCGGTCAGTTCGGTGAAGTACACATTCGCATGTACCCGTTCCCGGGCGGAACAGACCCCGAAGAATTCGCAATGGACAAGACGCGATTCCCCTCCATGAAAGAATTCAAGCATTTCCCGGAAAACAACTTCCTGTGGGTTGACTCCGTGGTCGGCGGTACGATTCCCGCAAACTTCATGCCCGCCATTGAAAAAGGTTTTAAGGAGCGCATGGAACGAGGCGTTATTGCCGGTTTTCACGTTCAAGACCTGTGCGTTGAAGTTCACTTCGGCAAGCATCACCCGGTTGACAGTAATGAACAGGCGTTCCGAACCGCGGGCTCCATGGCCTTCAAAAATGTTTTCATGGATGCCAAACCGTCGTTGCTCGAACCGATTGTCAATTTGGAAGTTACGGTTCCTACGGATAACGTCGGAGATGTGAACTCTGACCTTGCCGGTCGCCGCGGACGTCCCATTGGAATGGAATCCGCTGGTGGTGGTATGCAGACGATTATTGCTGAAGTTCCGCTTTCTGAAGTCATGACATACAATCGTACTCTGGCGAGCATGACCGGAGGTCAGGGCAGTTACACGATTGAATTCAATCGTTACGACTTTGTTCCGGGCAACGTTCAGGCTCAAGTCATTGCCGCGGCCGATCTTCAGGAAGAAGAAGAGTAAGTTTATAAATCCGATATGTTCAAGCGTCTGCCCGAGGATGTTTCGGGCAGGTTGCTTTGTTTTTCTGATTCGTTTTGCTTTCCGCAGTGTTCGAATCTGTTTTTCCAGTCCGGTACATGCCGGACTTTTTTTGTTGGTGCACGCATATCGTGTTCAGGAAAAATGATCGTGTTTCCTGATTGACACAATGGTATAATGTTTTTGTTTGGTTTCTGTCGGGCAGTTCCATAATCATGCAGAAAAACGCCGGCGTTCTGTCGTAATATTCTGTGTTCGGGAAGGCTTATTAAGTCGGGAACAGAAAAACGGAGCTCTTAAAAATTTCCCGGAAACTAAAGAGTCCGCCTTGTGTACATTGGCTGGCAACAAACCAAAAAACGTTTTGTTCCGTATCTATACAATTTCACGAAAGGATTGATCAAGATCATGTCAAAATATCATCCCGGACTCACTTGCCTTGTATTTTTGTGCTTTGCCCTTGTCGCTTTGGCCGATTCGCCGCGCGACACGCTCATGAAGTCTCTCGTTACGACAGACTATTTTAACATTCCGGCCGATTATTTTGGCAAGACCTTTTTGAGTGCCAAAGACATTAACGGACCAAACGTAAAAGACGGCGTCTATAAGCTTACATTTGGCTCCAAGCCGCAAAACACCTGGATTTACTTCGACGTCAAAAAGAATTTTGATCTTTCGGAGACCAACCTGTTTTATATGGACGCCGAAATTGTCGAGAAAGACGCCCCTGTTCCGGTTCCTTTTTTGGCGTTTCATACAGGGAATGGCTGGTATCTCATGTCAGGCAAGCCTCAAGTCAAATTGGGAACATCGCAACGGCGGTATGAGTTTGCGTTCGGTGGAGCCGCTCGCAACGATGAGCCCGGGACGCTCGACAAAGTCGATTGCGTTCGAGTCGCGTTCAGTAAGTGTGGCGACCGTGACTTGACCTTTAAGGTTGACCGAATTTTCTGCGGTCGCACGGTAAAGCTTGGCGTTCTTCAGATCAAGCCGGGAGACTGGCAGAACGCGGAGTTTTTTAACAAGATGTGTATCATGCTAAATAACGCGAACATTCCTTACATGACATTGTCCTCCGACAAACTTCCGGACGCGGCGACATTGAAGAACTATTCTGCCCTGCTTATTCCACTCGGAACGAACATGAGCCCGGAAACCGTTGATCGTCTTTGTGAATATCTCGACAATGGCGGCTTTATTATTTCATGTTTTTTGACACCGGAAAAGTTGATGAACAAAATGGGCTTTCAGAAAGGCAAATACATTCCGTGCCTGACGAGTAATATCAAGGTTCGTGAAGTTGTCTTCACGCAGGATGCGCAAAACGCGTTTACTCCCTTTCTGCCCGCAAAAATGAAACAGACGAGTAATTATATTGTCGTTTCGCAACCGCTGGAAGAGACGACCGATCCGTATTTCGCAAAAGAGGAAAACCGACCGCGTATCATGGCGTGGTGGCACGACGAAAAAGGAAATAAGACCGAATTGCCCGCGATGGTCCGAAGCGGTCGCGGGGTTTATTTTTCTCATGTCGTTCTGCCGGATAATATTGCCAGGAAAGAAAAATTCCTTTACGCGTTGGCGGCCACACGCTGCCCTGAATGCCTCCCGCGACTTCTGTGCCGTCAGTGGCGAAGTCTCTTTGAATTAGGCTATCCCGGCTGGCCTGTCGGTGAAAACGAATTTGCAAAATACAAAAAAGACGCTCCAAAGATTCTTGACCTTTTGGAACAGCGGCAGTGGAGCGCCACTCGCATACTCAACTTGTGTCACGCGGTCGAAGCAATGAAAGAGAGCAATACCGTCAATCAGGTTGATCGAACCGAATTGGGAAAATTCCTCGATGTGATAGGCGCCATTCGCACCGATCGGGCACAGGAGTATTTGCGAGCACTTCCCGATGCTCCGGGCGAAGTCCATCTCTGCTGGGAAAATTCCGGGCTTGGCCCATGGCCCGGCGATTGGGATCGCACCATGAAATTTTTATCTGAAGTCGGTATTACCGGAATTGTCGTCAATATGATTTGGGCCGGTTCCGCGTATTACGAAAGCAGTGTCTTACCGGTTGCTGACGTTTGCCGTCAGTACGGGGATCAGGTCAAGCTCATCTCCGAGGCCGGAAAGAAATACGGTGTTGAAACACACATTTGGAAATACAATTTGCGACTTGGCTCCGGAACGCCGAAAGAGTTCACCGATAAGATCGCGGCGGAAAAACGTTTTCAGGTTGGTTTCGACGGCAAGACAGACGAGAATCTGCTTTGCCCGTCTCATCCGGCGAATCAGAAGCTTGAAATCGATGCCATGCTTGAAGTTTCCGACAAATACGATATTACCGGGATTCACTTCGATTTCATTCGTTATCCGGACGCAAACCATTGTTTCTGCGACGGCTGCCGTGAACGGTTCTCAAAATATCTTGCCGAAAAGAGCGACAAAAGAATTGAGCATTGGCCCGCCGATGTCCGAAAAGACCCTGAAATCGCGAAGCATTTTACCCAATGGCGTTGCGACCAAATTACATTCCTGGTTAAATCAGTACATGACGTCATGGCCCAGCGTAAGCACAAGGTCAAAATATCGGCCGCCGTCTTTCGCAATTGGCCCGACTGCCGCGTATCGGTCGGACAAGATTGGGTAATGTGGTGCAAAAACGGCTGGCTTGACTTCGTATGTCCAATGAATTATACCGATGTTCCCGATGTCTTCGACGCAAGTTTAAAAACACAAATGGCCGCGGTCCAGGGCAAGGCTCGCGTTTATCCCGGGATCGGCGCAACATATCCCCAATTGCAATCGATTGACCGCGTGGCCGATCAGATCAAGATTTCCCGAAAATACAAAACAGGCGGATTCTGTATTTACGGCCTGACACTTGATTCGATTGATACGACCTTTGGCCCCTTGCGAGGAACTCCTTTTGCCCGACCAGCCAATACGCGTTGAGAGCTTATTGGCCGATTCTTTGATTTTCCGTGATGGGCTCCCCGTTTACTTTTGGAAAACGGGGAGCTTCATGCAGCGATGCGAAAAATCAACTGAAGCCGGTGTAAATGAGTTCACGTATCGCGGCAACTTTTAGCGACTTTGGCGACTGCCGGCGCAATAATACGTAATAATTACGTAATAATAAGGGAGCGCTATCGCAATCAATTGCGGAAGATTCCCAAATGGCGGTAATAGACTTCCAGACAGAGTATGGACAGACATGTAACATAAAGTCGACCGCCGCCCAAGCCGTATTCGTCCAGATCGGGATTCCAACTTCCGGCTTCCTTCTTGCCGCGAGGGACCTGATGCGTGGGGAGCTGGG
>JAQVID010000223.1 GCA_028695865.1 Thermoguttaceae bacterium
TTCGATATAGTTCGCAAAACAATATTCCCAATCCCCCCTATTTTAGACATTTCTTGCGCCTTCGAAAGAGGTTAAAAGCCTCCTTTGTCGAGTTTTTTGAAAAAAATCGGCTGAACTTATCACGGCATGTGTATCCCGCTTATATTCTGTTGTTTATCTATTCTTACCGTATAACACGAGTTACTATCTGTCACATTTAAGTATTTGTCTGTATATATATCTTTTCATGCAAAAGGTATGCCCATATTCGCAACGCGACGGATAAGTCCACGCTTTTAATATTATAGGCCGCTCAAGGGGCATCACACCTCCAATATTCAGTGAACGTGACACTTATCTGACAGATTTTTTCTTTTTTTCGTCTTTTCTACAATCATTACAATCGTTCTATATTGACCATTTCTCTTCTATGTCGTAAAATTTTTATTATACTTTGGACCAAAAAATCCCCTATTTTATTGAAGTCAGGGTAAAATGGGATAATTGTGGCCTTATTACCGGTGATGTTGTTCCTTTTTTTACCACATGACCGAAACGTTTGAGTGTGCGCAGTCAACGAACCTTCTTCGTTGGCCGCAAAACCGTGCCAATATATTATATAAAGAAGCCGCCAATGACGAATCAAGCATTTCGTTTCATTCATGCCGCCGACCTGCATCTCGAATTACCTGTGAACGGGTTGATTGACCTGCCCGGCCATCTGGAGGATCGCCTTCTGGACGCCCCGTTTGCTGCCGCTCGACGACTCTTCAAGTATGCTATCGACGACAAGGTCGATTTTATTATTCTCAGTGGCGATGTTCTGGCCCCCTCTGTCGTCGGACCGTTCGGAATGGTCTTCCTCATGGAAGAGTTCCAAAAGCTTGAGAAAGCCGGAATTCCGGTTTACTGGGCTGGAGGAAAGGTCGATTCCCCGGAAGAATTTCCCTCCGCTTTCGTCTTTCCCGCTAATGTTCATGTCTTTCCGGTCGGTAAGATGCAGGAATTCATTTTCGAAAAAGGGGGTATCCCTACCGTTCGAATCCTGGGAACCAGCTTGGGCAAGCAGTCGATCACCCTTCGTCCGGGTGACGTTGACTACGAACGTGAAAACCTCTATTCCATTGCCGTGTTCTATGGTAAAGTCGTACCCGAAGTTGTGCGTAACGATTCCATTCAATATTGGGCGATTGGCGGTGAACATCGCCGCGATTACCTTTCACGCAGTCCGTCGGTCATTCATTATCCCGGCGCGACACTTGCCCGGAACTTGTCCGAGACTGGCGAGTACGGCGCGACTTTGGTTGAAATCAATGAATTTGGTCAGGCCAAGTTTTCGCTGGTCAAGACATCGCCGCTTCAATGGCAGACCGAGCGACTGGTCATTCGAAACGACGTTTCGGAAGAGCAAATCCTGGCTGAAATGCGGAATCGGATTAAGGTTCTTCGCGAAGGCTTGGGCGATACGCTGCTGTTGCTTTCATGGCGATTCGACGTCACGGGCGAAATGGCTCAAGAGCTTCGTTATGGGACTCTTGCCAATTCTCTGTTGCGCGATGTGCGAACTGATTTCGGAAAAGAGAATCCCATCGTTTACAGTATTGACCTGAAACCGATCCTGCCTGATATTTTGGTATCAGACCTGTACGAACAACAGACCATTCTGGGGGATTACCTCCGTATGCTCCATTACTATCAGGAGAATCCGGAAGAAAAAATTGAGATGGAGTCCTTCTTGTCGGATGAACTTCGCGATTATCTGGAAATGCAACGATATTATCAGAAGCGTCGTCAGGAATATGCCATGCAGGATCGTACAGACAACTCTCGTCCGGAAAATTTGAACATGACGGAACAGGAGGTTCGGTCTTTTCGTCCTCAAGTTCCGTATATTTTGCAGACGCTCAATTGCAGCGATACAGCGTCCCAGGACGATGCCAACCGCGCGGCGGACACCGACACGAAAGAGGTCGAGTTTCGCAAAGAACATCTTGCCCGTCGCGCCGAAGTTTTGCGGGAAGCGGCTGCCTTGGGGACTGAGCTCCTTTCCGGTGATGAAGCCGCCCAGGGACGCAAGACAAACACGACAAAGCAAAATCCGACTTTGGCACTCGAACGCCGCAATCTTTCGCAGAATAAGGAAGGAAAGGAGACGCTCTCGTGAAAATCACTTCTTTTGAAATCGAACGATTCGGTATTTGGGAACATCTCAGTCTTCCGAATATTTCACGTGGCTTGAATGTCTTTTACGGCCCTAATGAAGCTGGTAAAACGACCCTTATGCAATTCTTCCGGAGTTGTCTTTATGGGTGTGACAACGACGATCGTTCACAATACATTCAGATGGTACTCAACTCCAAAAAATTTGAGGATCGGCTTTCGCAGCAGGGACAGAAAGACCACATTCTTCCCGTGGAACAAGACCCTGATTATTGGGTTGGCGGCTCTGTTCTCGTTGAGTCCGGATTGGGTGTTCATCGAATCGAACGACGATATATTAAGCGAGGAACCGTGCCCGGCGAACGACAAAGTACCCTTGAAATCAAATCGGGGTTCATCGCCACGGGCGGCCTGGCCGATTGGAGTGGACGCTTTTATACTCTGCCAGGAAAAGGAATTGCCGAATCGCTGGTCGTGTCCGGTCCTGATGGTACTCGTTTGAGCGATTATTTCGTTAAAACGTTGGTTAACGATGTCGATGAAGCAACGTTCAATAATGTATTCGCCATTGGCCTTGATGAACTTCAGCGGCTTGGTACCCTCAACGAAACCGATGCCGCTGAAATGCTCTATCGTTTGAGTGTCGGTGTTGACCGCATTTCGCTTGTGCAAGTTCTTCATCAATTGGTCAATGAACGAAATGAAATATTCGACGCGAAAGGACACCCCGGTATTCTCGACGGCCTGATTGAACGACGCGACCGTTTCGCGCAAAAAAATCTTGAGGCGGCGGCCGATCTGCGCGAATATTCCCGACTCCTTGCCGAATCTCGCGAACTCAAAGACGCACTCTCGATCTTGTTGGACAAAATAGAAAAACTGTCCCGACAGAAACGGCTGTACGAATTGGCAAAGAATCTTGCGCCCACCTGGAACGATCGCAATTGCCTGCGCGATTCGATTACTGCCATGGGGCATGTTATTGCCGTGGACGCTGCGGCTTTGGACCAGTCTAATGTTTACGCGACGGGAATAGCCGATGTTCGACACAAGCTTGATCTTTTGCGCGCCGACTATCTCAAAACAAAAAATGAACGAAACGCGCTCGTTGCCGATACGTCCATTCGACATAACGCCCCGCGAATTGAATTGCTCCTCGATGAACTGCCCCGACTGGAACAGATCGACAGCGAAATGGTCGCAATCAACGAAGAGCTCGCTGTTGTCCAGGGTAAATTGACAAATGAAGAACTTCGTTTGCGCGGCGCAAGACACGGTAAAATGCTCCTGACCCAGGGCACGATTCAGTCGCTTCAGCCCGCGTCCGAACAGACAATTACCTCCGATCACTCGGGCGAAAAGACCATTTCGGAAAACGGCCTTCGTTTCTCTGTGTCCGCGGAAGAAGAAGCGATTAAGGAGGTTGACGATTTTCGTATTCCCGCAAGGGCTGTCGTCTCCGCAAAACGCAAACTGGTCCGACATCAGGAACAGTTGGATCAGGCTGCCGAACAACTTGGAAATGTCTCCGGACAACTGGAAGCGTCCTTGACTTCGCGCCGACAGCGCAATGTGTCCGAAGCAATTGAATACACCAATGAGTTGCTCGTCGCCCTCAAAAAGCGATCCGAAGTTGCGCGACGATTCAACGATTTGAGTCAATATCGAAAAGAGCTTGAGTATCAGAATACCCATTTGACAAATAACCAGTCTCTGCCAACCGGCGCTCTGTTCGTCGTTGGATTGGGCGTTATTGCCGGTGGCCTCGTCTTTGCTCTGTCGCTCATGAACCGATTCGAACCGGGCTATGGAATTTTAGGTTTGCTGCTGGCCGTTGGCTGCGCTCTGTTCAAAACGGCTGTTGAACGCCGCAATTTCGCAAACCTTCAGGAAAACCAGCGTCAACTCGGAACGGTGGTCAAACAGGCCGAACAGGTTAAGCAGGATATTCAGGCAATCGACACGCGTTTCCCGGGAGGAACGCAGTCGCCGGACGTTCGCTTGCAGAAGGCTCAAAGCGATTTGGCCTTTTTCGAAAAGCTCGTTCCGTTGGATACTCAGTGGAAAGAGACAAAGCGGCGTCATCAGCTCATGGAGCGTCGGGTTGCCCGGGCTCAAGAGAACGTTACCGCGGCCCGAAGTAATTGGCGTCACTGGCTCAAAGCGGCCGGACTTCCCAAGGGTCTTAAGCCGTCACATATTAAGGAATTGCTCGGACGCGTGGACGTCATGGAAGAACTTCGTCGGCAATTGCTCTCGTTGAGAGACCGGCTTGATTTGTGCCAGCGCGAGCGTCGCGGTATTCTTGATCATCTCGATCGCGTGACTGTCGATACGAATTTGAAAATGAAAGACTTAACCCCTGCCAAGATGATCGTCTTTTTGAAAGATCGCCTTGACGAGGCTCGCATGATCGAAAAAGAACGTCGCGCACTTGATCAGAAATTACTGGTCATGTTCCGCGAGCGACGCAAACTCCGCCGTCAGGAACGCGGCGTGCGCGCCGAATGGCGCGAATTCCTGCGACCTTATGGAGCCAACAAGGGTGAGGACCTCACGCGTTTGGCCGGGGTCTATAAAGATTATCTTGCACGAACGGAACGACTTGCTTCGTTGGAACAGCGATTACTCGACGGCTTGGGTGATTTTTGTCCGCTTGACGAAGTTGAAAAGCTCTTGACCGATACTCCCAATCTCATTGACCTGGACGAGGAACTTGATCGGATCGCGACGAGAATTGACGCCTTTTGCACTGAACGCGATGAAAAACTGGAACACACAGGTCGCCTTGACGAACAAATGAAAGTCCTTGCAAGCAAGCGTGACCCGCTCCGGAATCAATTCGAACGGGCGTCCACAGAGCTTCGCATTCGTGACGTTGCTTCGCTCTGGCAGAGTCGGGCCGTTGCATGTCGCATGATGGAAGACATCCGCAAAGCTTATGAGCGGGAGCGACAGCCGGAAACGTTGCGTGAAGCTTCCGATTACCTCAGCGTGCTGACTACGGGCAAGTATGTAAAAATCTGGACTCCATTGGGCGATGATACGCTTTTCGTCGATGACGATGAAGGGCGGACGCTCGACATAGCGCACCTGTCGCGAGGAACCCGGGAACAACTTTTCATTGCGATTCGACTTGCGCTCACCATGACATTTGAGAAGCACGGTATTTCATTACCGCTTATTCTCGACGATGTTCTGGTCAACTTCGATAACCGTCGTGCTCGCGCCGCGGCAAAACTGTTGTACAAATTCGCGCAAAACGGCCATCAGGTCTTCCTCTTCACGTGCCATGAGCATATTTGCCGAATCTTCCTCGAATTGGCGACTCCGGTTCATGTACTCCCTTCACGTCGTTCAAGCGATAAGCATTTTCGCGTTATTCTGCCGTCTGCTCTGAAACGCAAATCGAAAGCCCCTCTTGTTCATTCCGCCAAGAGCGTTAAAGCCGTTCCACGGAAGACGAAAGAAGAATACTTGACGTGTGCCGCTTCGGCGATTGTTACTTCAGCACCAGAGATTATGTCCGTGGCTGACGCTGTGTGTGAAGTCGATCCGGCAGAAACGAACGCGAGACCTGCAACCGAATTCAACGACTATCGTATTTGCGATGTTGTAACCAATCTTCCGATCTCGCCGCGTCATATCGTGCAAGACAGGGATAAAGCCTTCGTGGTACCTGAGCCAACTCGCCCCACATCCGTCGCGGAGAGTGTTACCGACGTCTCCACGGACGAATTTAACACAACTCCGCCTGTTCCTGCGTTGGTGAAACCGGCCAAAGAGCTCCGTGTCGATGGTCTTGCGTCGTTTCAGGGAACGGCTCAAGAGCAACTTGCTTTTGCTTCTGGACACGAGTGTGATGATTCTTCTCCCACTCCGGGTGTAATTGTTTCCTGGTCCGATATGGTTAATACTTCGGTATCGCAAACTACCGT
>JAQVID010000224.1 GCA_028695865.1 Thermoguttaceae bacterium
ATGAGTGTGCGCAGTGTGAACGAAAGGCCTGACGCGTTGGCAGGTGAACGCGGCGTGGTAAACGGGAGTGGTTCGCCGAAAATTGAAGTATCGGCGGTATAAACGGATTGCAAATGAGTACCGGAGAAAAAAGGAATACTGAAAATGGAATCATCGCCAAAAGAAGGAAAACCCTGTTCGAAGATTTGGAACGTCCCGAATATTTTAACCATGGGGCGTATTATGCTTGCTATCGTGATGTTTGTCGTGATTCCTTTCCGATGGTACTGGGCGGCAATGATTCTTTTCATTGTTGCCGCAGGGACCGACTGGCTTGACGGATGGTGGGCACGAAAGTTTCATCAGGTGTCGAAATTGGGGCGAATCATGGACCCGCTTGCCGACAAACTTCTTGTCTGTGGCGCGTTTATTTATCTGGTCGCCATACCGGACTTGCAGCATATCGACCTGCCTCGTTGTTCTTGTAATTGGGGCCTGGCGCCCTGGATGGTTGTTGTGATCGTTTTACGCGAACTCATTGTAACCGTGATCCGTTCGGCCGTGGAAAGTTCCGGCGGTGATTTCAGTGCCAAATGGCTCGGCAAGTGCAAAATGCTGCTTCAGTGTATTGCGATTCCTGCCTGTTTCCTGTATTTGATCATGAGACACAATCTGGACGTCCCTCCCCGATGGATTACCCTGGTCTTGATTACGTCGTTGTGGGGGACGGTCGTGCTTTCCGTTTATTCCTGTGTACAATATATTATTGTTGCCGCCCGGTTTGCTGCCCGGAGTGACGACTGAATAAGGGTAAAAAGATTTGGATCATTCACAAGGGTCAAATGGTGTTCCGGACGGGCGCAAGGTGAACGAATCGGACCGTTCACAAGAGTGGGACTGTTCGCGCGAATCGGAAAGCTTGATGTCGCCGCGTGATATACAGTTGCCGGGTGATATACAGTTGCCGGGTGATATACAGTTGCCGGGTGATATACAGTCGCCGGGTGATAAGCAGTTGCCGGGTGATATACAGTCGCCGGGTGATATACAGTTGCCGGGTGATAAGCAGTTGCCGGGTGACGTACAGACACAAGACAGTACCATTCGAAACGTTCCCTGGGGACTTTGGGACGCTTTCATCATCGCAATGGTTTTCTTCTTTTCGCCGTGTCTGCTGTTGACTCTTATACTGCTCCTGCCGCAAGGACATCTTTTCTTTTTACCGAATCTGAAAAATGAACCGGCGATAATCTGGGACCCGCCCGGTCCGCAATCGGTTGAGTCGCAAGCCGTTGAGTCGCAAACGCCTTCAGACGAGGACGGAGTTTGTCAGGAAGAACTTGTATTCGAATTCGCCGAAGGGACTCCTTGCTCGCGGCATACATCGTCAAACTCTTCTGAACAGAAAAAAGCAAGCGGCTTGCCAACGGAGAAATTGCAAAAATCTGAGGAAAATTCGCTCTCCCCCCATCCATCCGATGCAGATGTCAACCTGGAAACGGAGCACCCACTCACGCAATTATTGATTCAAGCCAAAGGAACGTCTCGATACTGGTGGTCTGTTTTGTTTGCGTTTTTGGCAGGAGTTGTCGCGGCGCCCCTTGTTGAGGAGTTTTTGTTCCGCGTTGTACTTCAGGGAGCGCTCGAAAGAAAACCGAGCAAGACCATGCTTGCCGGGGCGGCGCAGCGACGAACGATCATCGCCGTTCTTGTACCTGCGTTCTTTTTCGCGTCGATTCATTATCGAACCCCGGGAACGCAGCAAGATTTGGACCTCCTTTTTCTCTCCATGGTGATTACCCCGTTTGGCCTGCTGATGACGCTTGCTTTCGCTGTTTTGTGGTTGAAATTCATTCATGGAGCAACGCGGCGCGATTTTGGTATTGTGTGGAAAGAAGTTCCCCTTGATTTTCTCAAAGGGTTTGCGGCTTTTTTTCTGCTGATTCCGATTTTAGTTCCGGTAATATATCAAGTTCGCCGTTTATTTCCTGACGCGGTGACCGATCCCATTCCGATTTTTGTTCTTGCGCTCGGATTGGGCATTCTGTATCACAAGACACGCCGTTACGCTTCGGTCGTGGGTATGCACTCCGCTCTGAATTTGTTCAGTTTCGCCCTTTTAATGTTACGTTGAATGACGACTGTCCTGCCGGAATTATTCTGGTGAAATTGCGCGGGTGAAATTGCGTGGGTGAAATTATATTGTACCGTCGTTATGGGCAGGGTGGGCACAGAATCGCGTCGTGAGCAACCTCACCGGCGGCGAGCGTGTATTGAGCGCAGTATTGAGCCGTAGTCGCAGTATTGAGCCGCAGTATTGAATTGTGTTTTGGTTTCAAAAGAGCAAGTGGTTCTTGACGGCATTCGTGCATTGTGTATAATAAGTTGAATTTTTGAGATCTGTCCGTTACTTTATATACTGAAAGGGAAGAAACATGCCACGGCGTGACGATGTAAAAAAAGTAATGATTATCGGTTCCGGACCTATCGTAATCGGACAAGCTTGCGAGTTCGATTATTCGGGAACACAGGCCTGCAAAGCACTTCGGGAACTTGGTTACCGAATCGTGCTGGTCAACTCCAATCCGGCGACGATCATGACGGACCCGGGTATTGCGGACGAGACTTATATAGAGCCGCTTACCGTCGAATCGCTTGAACGAATTATTGTCAAAGAGCGTCCGGACGCGTTACTGCCGAACCTGGGTGGTCAATCGGCGTTGAATCTTGCGACGGACCTGGCCAAGGCGGGTATTCTGGACAAATACGGCGTTCGCGTTATTGGTGTTCAGCTCGACGCAATCCAGCGCGGTGAAGACCGTCAGGCGTTCAAAGACACCATGGCTTCCCTTGGAATCGAAACGGCTAAAAGTGATATTGCGACAACCGTCGAGGAATGCGAAAAAATCGCCGAGCGACTTGGCTTTCCGGTGGTCGTTCGTCCGGCTTATACGATGGGTGGAACCGGCGGCGGCATCGCTTATAATCTTGAAGAACTTCGGACCATTGCTCAACGTGGTCTTTCTGTCAGTATCGTTCATCAGGTCTTGATTGAAGAATCTGTTCTCGGCTGGGAAGAACTCGAATTGGAAGTCGTTCGGGACGCCAAAGGGCAGATGATTACCGTCTGCTTTATTGAGAATGTCGATCCGATGGGAGTTCACACCGGCGATTCGTTCTGTACCGCTCCCATGTTGACCATCGCCCCGGAACTTCAGACCCGACTTCAAGACTATGCTTATCGAATCGTTGAATCAATCGGTGTCATTGGCGGGACCAATGTCCAGTTTGCGCACTGTCCGAATACCGATCGGGTCGTTGTCATTGAGATCAATCCGCGAACAAGTCGTTCTTCCGCGTTGGCTTCGAAGGCCACAGGTTTTCCCATTGCGCTGGTTTCGGCCAAACTGGCAAGCGGCATGACGCTCGATGAAATGCCATACTGGCGAGACGGAACCCTGGAAAGATATACGCCGTCCGGAGATTACGTTGTCGTGAAGTTTGCCCGTTGGGCGTTTGAAAAATTCAAAGGGGTTGTCGATAAACTCGGCACGCAAATGCGGGCAGTCGGCGAGGTCATGAGTATCGGCAAGAACTTCAAGGAAGCATTTCAGAAAGCGATTCGTTCGCTCGAAATCGGGCAGTATGGTCTGGGCTTCATGAAAGGTATTTGCACACTTTCGGCCCAAGACCTTTTAATTCGCATGTGTACTCCGTGCTCCCAGCGATATTTTATTATTTACGAAGCGCTCCGCAAAGGCGTTTCCGTTCGCGAGATTCACGAAAAAACCAGTATTAAAGAATACTTCCTGGAGCAAATGCTCGAATTGGTCGAACTGGAAAAGAAAATTCTCAATTACAAAGGCAAGCCGCTTCCTGACGACCTTCTCATACAAGCGAAAAAAGACGGTTTCGCCGACAAATATTTGGCTCAAATCCTTGGTGTAAGCGAAAAAGCGATTCGCGACCAGCGACTTGGGCTGGGAGTGAAAGAAGCCTGGGATCGCGTTCCGGTCAGTGGTGTTCTGGATGCTTGTTATTACTACTCGACCTACAACGGCGAAGACAAAAACGTTGTTAGCGGCAACAAGAAAATTCTTGTGCTCGGTGGGGGCCCCAACCGAATCGGTCAAGGAATCGAATTCGATTACTGTTGTGTCCATTGTGCTTTTGCGCTTCGGTCCGCAGGTTATGAAACGATCATGGTCAACTGCAATCCGGAAACGGTTTCGACCGACTTCGATACGTCGGACAAGCTTTATTTCGAACCGCTTACACTCGAAGATGTTTTGAGTATTTACGAAGCGGAACAGCCCGAGGGAGTGGTCGTTCAGTTCGGCGGTCAAACGCCGCTTAATCTGGCCTCGCAATTGGAAAAGGCCGGCGTGAAAATTATCGGAACCTCGCCGCGAACAATCGATATGGCGGAAGACCGCGATCTCTTCCGCAAAATGATGCAAAAGCTCGGTATTCCGGAGCCGGAATCCGATATGGTTACGAACGTTCCGGAAGCGCTTCGGGCCGCCGAACGAATCGGATACCCGCTCATGGTTCGCCCGTCATACGTACTGGGTGGTCGTGCCATGGAAATCGTTCACGATGAAGAGCAGCTCATTTCCTATGTAAACGCGGCTGTCGATGTCTCGCCTGAGCGTCCCATTCTCGTTGACCGCTTTTTGGTCGACGCCATTGAAACGGAAGCCGACGCGATTTCCGATGGAACAGACGCCTTTGTTCCTTCGGTCATGGAACATATAGAACTTGCCGGTATTCATTCGGGCGACTCCGCTTGCGTGATTCCCCCCATCAGTATTCCCCCCAAACATATTGAAACCATTCGCGAATATACCAGGCGAATCGCCGTTGAAATGGGCGTTGTTGGTCTTATGAATATTCAATACGCGATTGCCCGGGATACCGTTTATATTCTCGAAGCCAATCCGCGAGCCAGTCGTACCGTTCCGCTTGTTTCCAAGGTGTGCAACGTGCAAATGGCCGCTCTGGCCACTCGCATGATGATCGGCGAAAAACTGAAAGACTTGAACCTGCACGCCCGACCGTTTGCTCATTTCGGCGTCAAAGAAGCGGTCTTTCCGTTCAATATGTTTCCGGAAGTCGATCCGCTTCTGGGTCCTGAAATGCGTTCAACGGGCGAAGTACTTGGTCTTTCGACCTCGTTTGGTCTTGCGTTTTACAAGGCGGAAGAAGCGGCCAACTCGGCTCTTCCGACCTCGGGTACCGTATTGATTACCGTGGCGGAACAGGATCGGCCGGCAGTGAATCAGGCGGCTCTTCGTTTTGCGGAACTGGGCTTTAAGATATTGGCGACCGCGGGGACGTACAAGGACCTTCAAGCGGCAGGCATTCCGTGTGAGCGAATTTTGAAAGTTCATGAAGGGCGTCCGAATATTTTGGACGCGATGAAGAATGGCGAAATTCAATTGGTGGTCAATACGCCGGCCGGCAAGCGAAGTCAATACGACGACTCTTATATCCGCAAGACAGCCATTCGTCTCCGTATTCCATACATGACGACGCTTGCGGCCGCGGTGGCCGCCGTACAGGGCATTGAAGCGATTCGCAAGGATCCCGAAACCGTCATGTCGCTTCAGGATTATCATCATTTATCGTGATCAACGTATGAAGATCAACGTATGAAGATCAATGTATGAAGATCAATGTAACGTGATCAAATATTATGACGGTCAATTCTATTGATCGTCTTTTTTCCCGGGCTTGTGTTGCTCGGGAATACATTTCCCTAAAATGGAGAAAGGACACCATCATGGCACTCCAGCGAGAATGGATTGACCGCACCAACCAAATCCGACAGGCCCTGCTCAAGCTCAGGGACTCTCTTTGACTACGATAGCCGCAAACAGGAAATTGCCGATATCGAAAAGATCATGACCGGCCCGAATTTTTGGGACGACCAGGAGCATTCACAGACAGTCGTTCCAAGGCTCAAGGCGGTGAAAGCTCTCGTTAAGCCGATGGATGAAATTGTATCCATCCTTGACGAGCTCGACGTCATGTTCGAACTTGGTGAAGACGATG
>JAQVID010000225.1 GCA_028695865.1 Thermoguttaceae bacterium
ATCCAGGCGCGTCTAACCACTTGTTCGAGGCACAGGAGGGCGCATTCGGCGGAAGAACCGTTGTAAAATACATGTTGCCCATGTAACCGAGCATCATTCCATAGCCGCCCCGGCCACAGCTGGTAATATCATCCTGCACAGCGTTCAAAAACTGTGAGTCTGTCGTGCTTCTCAACGCCATGCAATCACGCGGAGTACCACCGGCAGAACCTGCCGCGGTCAGACTTCCCGTGACCTGCTCCTTGATCCCCAGCGGATAATTTGCCCGGGCCGTCATATGTTCCGATACCGCAATCGTATTCGACGTACCATCTGTTATATCGGCAAAGCTTCGACACATAATTCTGCAAGCGGACGTACTGGTATTTCCGTTAACTCCATATCCTCCCTGGAAGAAGCCGCGGGAATTCACACTTGTCTGCGAAAGGTTCATAATCGCGTCGCCTAACGAACCGGGATAAGAATGACGCGTGAAGGACGTTGCAAGCGAAGGGTCTCCACTGCTGGAATCCGAAGGACATTGCAAATAAGGAATCTTTGCTTTCCATGGTTCAAAATTGCTTTCGTTGTAGGCAGGCCAAAGACCTGAATGCTGCGGCGGGAAAGCCATAATCTGGTCGTAAAGCGGCTGCTGCTCACAAAAAGAAAGCATGAGAATATGAAAACTCGTCGCGTAACCAATCCCTTGCGACCAGGAACCGACTCCGGCGCGAGCCGGCGGAAAAACACCGTTCGTATCGTGATAGTTGTGAAGGCCAATTCCGATCTGTTTTAAATTGTTCGTACACGACATGCGTCGAGCCGCCTCGCGCGCCGCCTGAACCGCCGGCAGAAGAAGCGCGATTAAAATACCGATAATCGCGATCACGACAAGCAGTTCAACTAACGTAAACCCCTTTTTTCTCATGACACACCTCTTTTTGATTTTTTCGTTGAAAAGTTGGCTCACTCCAAAAGCAAGCAAGTAATTGACTCTCACCCATAGTCTACAGGATTTTCCAGTTTTATGCAAGAGAGATAGAGGAACAAAACGACGAGAACACGACAGCAAGCCCTTTTTTCTTTTGTCTTTCCGGCAGGGATTTTCGACACAGCTTTGGTCGAAACGGTCATTCCCAACCTCGCAGCGCGAATGTTCCCGGGCACGCGGGAGAAAATGCCCGGGTAAAAAAGCCAGAGCAGGGAGAGTGTTATGCTTTTCGATTAGAAGAGAATGCGGTCCACACGTGGTCCCGGAAGCCAAAGCAATCCCGGAAACCAAAGCGATGGAATACCCATCCGTACACCCGTTTTTTTCGAATATTGGGACGTTGCATGTTTATTATCTCACGATAAGACGACTACAAAAGCAATCGCAGACAAAAAGAATCAGGCATTATTTAATTGTGTCCAATAAAAATTTGTTTTGGACTGGACAAAATCCGATATACGGGATATACTTATGGTTGTGGTTGCTATCGCAGACGATAACCCGCGCGGCAAGTTTATTGGATTGATTTTATGCAAAGCGCTCATTGCAACAATCGGCTTTATACCCAAACCGGCCCGATTCTTTGGGGAATCGTTCTGGGTATCGTTTTGCTTGGTCTCTTCCAGTGTGTCTGTCCGAATGACAACAATCTGGCAAGTCGTCGCCTTGCCGCGATGAATCGCTGTGTATCTTCTCCTTTGTCCCATCATGATTCTTCTTCGTTTCGTGATGAACAACATACGGAACAATCCCATTCATTTGATTGTCAGGATGGCATTCAATATGATTACGGCTTTTGCCCTGACGATCACGGAATGGCCACCGGGTTTTTACGAACCTTTCGCACAGCTCCATCAAGCCCCTTAAAACAGGTCAAGCGAGAAGGAAGCCGGTGCCTGGGTGGACTTCCCGGCGCGGAACAAATGGTACATGTTTACCGCTCCGATGCTGATCGTGCTTTGCTGATTCCTCCTTTGTGTAAACCGTTATATCTCATGTTGCAATTCTTTCGTAATTGATTTCTTGTACTTGATTTTGCTCTTTTATAACAATTGTGTCTGATTTTTCGTCGTGCGCGACCTGAATTTTCTCGTTTTCCGAAGGTAAACGGGGGATGAACCAGGGAAAACGAAGAATCGGTAGAAAAAACTGTGTCTGATTTTTCGTACTGCGTGACTTGTGTCCCCCGTCTTCCGAAGGTAAACGGGGAATGAACCAGTGAAAACGAAGAATCGGTAGCAAAAAGACGCAGGAGAACATGTGGAGTGTGCTCCGCGTCCGTTAAAATCATTTAGTCCGTTATAAAATCATTTACAAAAATAAAGAAAGTATTCAGGAGTTTTAACCATGTTACATATAGTGCCCGTTTCGTTGATTTATGCTCTTCCGGCAGTTCCGTTTTTCCTTTTTGGCAAGATGATGCAGAATCGATATTCCAAGGTATTGGTTGAGCAAAGTCAGGTCCAGACAGGCCAATTCGCTGAGGCCGTTGCGAATCAGGTGTTGAAACAAAATTCTTTAACAGACGTAACAGTTGAGCGTGGGGAAGATTATTCGGTCAACCGGTTCGATCCGGAATCGCAAAAAGTCGTTTTGAGTCCTGAAACAATGGGACAGAAAGACGTATCGTCTGTTGGAATGGCGCTTTACGCGGTGGGATCGTGTCTTTCAGAACGCAAGGACCCCGACTTCGCCTGGCTTCGCAAGCAGATGAGTATTCTGGAGCCGGTCGCGTTTTGGACCGTGTTCACCATTTTGGCCTTTGGCGTCATGGCCAGTTCGTTACCGGTGGTCATTTTGGGGTATGTCCTCTCGGTGGTAACCTGGGGGATTCGGCATTTCAACGTTCGTTCCAACGAACGGTCAGGCCTCTTGGCGCTCGAAGAAGCCAACAAGAAAGAAATCTTCCGTCCTGAAGAGTATACCCGACTCAAAGAAGTCATTAGCGTTCTTGCTCGTCACGCTTAATGATTGGCCGCGTACATCATTTTCGCTCTGTTCCCCGTTTACCAGCGGTAAATGGGGAGTTTCAGACCGCAAGGGACGAAAACTCATCAGGATTTGTTTTTGTCCCTTTTTCATAAATTCCGCGTTCTTGCCCCCTTCATGCCCCATAGAGGAATCATGAAGGCAATTTTCCAATCCGGGTAATAAATCTGTCGCCCCCGTATCACAAAATATCTTTGAGAAAACGAACAGTTACAGGAAGATTCTCATTGACAAACGCTGTTGAATCGAGTAATATAAAATCATTCGACAGACAGTGGGAAGACGAAATCGAATCAATATTTCATTCATCTGATTTCCGATTGATCAAGAGAGGCATTCAAGACAATAACAGCGTTGCGGTACCACGCAAGGCGTTTGTTACGAAGGAGTGTCTCGACGCAACTTGTTCCGTTTTTACGATTGGGGGGGGGAGACAAGCGTTTATGAATCGAAAAACAACCGCCTTTACGTTGGTGGAACTGCTGGTAGTCATTACGATTATCGGTATTCTGGCTGCACTTCTTCTGCCGGCGGTTCAGGCTGCCCGGGAAGCGGCGCGGCGAGTATCTTGCGTGAATAATCAAAAAAACATCGCCTTGGCCATGCATAACATGCACTCGTCGCATAATCGTATCCCCCAGTTTCGCGAAGGAGTGGAGGGGAGGCCCATTGCGGACCGGGAAGACCTGGCTGTTTGGTATAACGTCGGTTGGCAATTTGTCGTTTGTCCTTATATGGAATCGCAGGGACTTTACGACCGCCTTGTTTCGGGTAACAGAGACGATATGAAGCTTCCCTGGCTTCATTGTCCCAGTAACGGTGTTCAAGAAGTCAATCAGATGTTTTACGTTGCCAACTGTGGTTCGATGGACGGTCCCTTGGCGATTCCGGAAGGGGACGAAAATGGAACCTACCGGGCAACGGATCGTTCCAAAACGTACGCCGTTTTTACGGACGGTGGATTCAATGAATGTCGCCAGGCCGATGTTTCCCGGGACACCAATGACGGACCCCCTGTCCGGCTGGAAGATATTCTCGACGGTACAACCAATACAATTTTGATTTCGGAGAATCTGCAGGCAGGTACATTTTGGGATCGGGAAGAATTCCAGGTAGGCTTTTGTTATCCTGCGCAGACAATTGCCGATTACTCGACGGCCAGCCTTCAGCCTCTGTGGTATGCTCCGAAAGATTGTGAATCGCTGTTTTCGGACATTGAGGCAGAGACACTGAAGGCCAACGGTTGTCTGGTAAGCGGCACGACCGGTTTTGGACGCGTCGCCGATTCCCGTTGGGATGTCTTGGCGCCCATGAAGTATGGAAGCTGCGGCGCCGAACTGGATCAAAAAGCGTTGGGCTGGTTTACTGCCCGGCCAAGTTCGCACCATGTCGATTCCGTTGTGGTCGCGTTGTGTGATGGAAGTACCCGAACGGTCAGTCTGAATGTTGATGGTCGCGTGTTTCGCATGGCAATGTGTCCCGACGATGCAGGTGCCGGTATGGCCGGAACGTTCAGTATTTCCGAACTGTGATGATTGTGTATTTGTTGATGATTATGTATGTGACGATGGTCGCCTTGTGGCAAATTCGTCCGTTACTCCTTTTTTAGGCGGTTTTTATTATGCCCAATATAGCCCTTCAGCCCGAGCAAATCAGATTAGTCTATTGGATTTCAATATTGGTTTTGGGACTGATCGTACTCCTTTCCATTGTTAAAGTCGCTCTCGACGAGACAAAAGAAGAGCCTAACGAATTTGTAAAGCGTCATACGCTCTTTCTGTTCCTTTCGTGGTGTCTGGTCGGGTTATGGTTTGCTCCGACCATGTTTCCACAACATTTTACCGCGATCACGAACAAGAGCCGTACGCGAAACGTGCAAAAGAGCAACACTTCCCGGTCCACCCCTCCAACTCCCAAAACTCAAAGCGATAAAGACAATTCAGGCAGTGATATGGCGGACAGCGACACGGACGATGCCGTACCCGTGGACGCCCCCAAGACGCAAGAATACAATACGCCTAACCAAACCAGGCCCGGTGCCAATTCCAGTGACAATGTTACCATGAACAACGCAACCGGTAGTAGTACAGACATGTCAGACAGTGAAACAAACGACGGAAACGACAACGGAAACAACAAGAACAAAGAGTCTGGCCCGCCGGTTCAGAAGGAAGTCAGTCCGCAAGTCATGAAACGCATTCGCGACGACAAAAGTTGATCGCAACCGCTCCTTCACGAGTCCTTCCGCAGATACTGCAACAAGTCCTGCCGCAAATACTTGCTACAGGGACAATCACAGATACTGTCACAAGGACTCCCGCGTACTACTTGAGAACGTGAAAACCGTTCCGGAATAATATTATTATTAGAATATAATCGTTCGTGCGGATTTCAAGAGAGTGGGAAACGCCGGTCTCAATCACAGAACAGACAGAATCATAAACAAACGGATATCTTCGCGTGAGTGCGGCGTTCGTCACGGACTCAATATTCAATATTCATGTCTGAAAAAAAGCGAACTCTATGCCAATCCGTTTGTCAGCAGACGACAACGAAACGATTTTACAGACCAAAGGGGAGTTTCTCGCTCCCTTGTCTGAAGCGGTTATCCAATTTTTAGCGTGAACCTTCACGAACCGCAAGTCCACGCGTTTTTCACGAATTCCTTCAGGCGGCGCGGCATTTTTCCATGTAAAGTTCATTCCCTTTGTCGTTGTACCATACCCGCGTCATAAATCCGCGGATAAGAAGAACACCGCGACCGGCGGGACAGTCGAGCCGGTCTTCCTCCCGGGGATCAGGAACCGTATTCTCCTGAAATCCTTCCCCCTCGTCACGGATCGAGATAACGACTGTGCTGGCGTCAACACTGCAAGATACGAAAACATGCTTCGCCGGGTCAAATTGATTTCCATGCTCAATCGCGTTCGTGATCGCCTCGACGAGCGCAAGTTCCACCGCGAAAAGTTCCTGATCGGACCAAGCCCATGCCTGCATGGCACCGAGCACTCCCTCCACAAAGCCATTCCCTTGGCCAAGCAAACTCGGAAACGACTCCTCAAAATACGAAAT
>JAQVID010000226.1 GCA_028695865.1 Thermoguttaceae bacterium
CGATAATTCCGCGTGTGACCAGTTGCCGCATTTGCTCACCGTTGATCGGACCATATTTTCTTCCATTTGTATCGTAATAGAACCAGTTCATTATGAATTTCCTTATTATTTTATTTTACCATAACGATATAGTCACATCGTAACGCCGGACAGGAGGAACGCGTCTCCCTATAGCATATGACGGATGCCCGGGACATTTGGCAGGTCAGAAAAATCACACCGGGAAGATGACGGGTTATCTGCTTGGATTTTCGGTACGCCCCCAAAAACGGCAGCCGGAGTTTTCACTTTCAGTAAAAAAACGGGGAACGAATCCCCCAAAACGTAAGCGTCCGTAGCAACAAACAGGTGTTTCATGCTCTCCTCAGCGTCACTGCGTCACTGCCCGCGACATCATTCTAAAGTTGATACGTGTGATTGCGAAGTCCGCCAATTGGACCTCTATCTGATTATGATATTATATTTCATCCGATTAAGAATTATTACAACTTTATATGGTTTTATATCTTGCACCTTCCAAAATCATGAGTAGAATTGAGATAAAGACTGAAAACCCCACAAGACAGGTTGTATTATGCAACAGAAATCTAAGTCAACAGAAGTCCTTCGTACACTGGAACTTGCTCAACGATTGGAGTGTGATATCAAGGCTCGGGTTCTCCGGCCGGGCGACGCCTACTATTCCACACAGGAGGCGGCGGAGTTTCTGGGCGTGGCGCGCATTTACGCCAATAACGCGCTGAAGCTGCTGGAGAAACGGCAGCTTATTATTCGCCGACAACGCCTTGGGGCTCTCATTGCCACTCCAGTTGTACTTGAACGAACCACGGTTCAACAGGTTCATTTCATTGTACCGGAACATTATTTTTATCAGGAAGGGGCAGGCTCGCAACAAATCCTGATGGGACTACAGGAAAAATTGACCGATGCGTCAATCAGTTACTGTTTTGTTCGACCAGAAAACGAAGCGGAAAAGGTTGCGAATTTAGTCCATTTGGCTCAGTCGCACGGTGGTACAGAAGGTTTTATACTTGTCGCGTCCAGTTGGCAGAGTCAACAGATGATGGAAAAGAGTGGCCTTCCTGCTGTAATCCATGGAACGCGTTACATCGGGATAAGCAAAATTCAGAGTATCGAACGGGATCACCGCAACGGTTTGCACCAAGTGGTCCAGTATTTGCGTAAACGCGGACGGCGTCATTGGAGTCTGTTCATGCGGGAGCGGATTCACCCGGGTGATTCAGTTCTTTTAAGCGTGCTGCGTCACCAGCGTGAAGTGAATGAAACGACTCCGCTATCCTTTACGACGTCGTTGCCGGAACAGATTGAGTATGAGGCGTCGCGTGTTCTGGTGGAGAACAAGGAAACGGACGCCGTGATTTGCCTGTCGATGCTCCAGGGAATGGGTGTGTTAGCAGCCGCAAAGCGAGCAGGACTGCGCCCTTATGAAGATATCGATATTGTTGTTCTCATCAGTTACGGTATCAAGGACGAAGATAAAATCTTTGCGCGTGTTGAAATTGATATGCCCTCGAATATTCTTGGTCAAAAGTTGGGTCAGGGAATCGCGGATCAGGCAGCAGGCAAGGAAGTATCGGATATACTGCTTCCCGTCTCCTTGAAATTACCATGTATCTCCTAAATAAACAGAACTGAACTGATCATGCACAAATAAACAAAGGAAGAGAAATGAAACGAACACTTGTAGCGTTGTGTAAGGGGGAAAACACACGTCTGGTTAAGGCGTTGCGTAATAAGTTGGCCTTTACGCTGGTCGAACTTTTGGTCGTGATTGCGATCATTGGAATCCTGATTGCGTTGCTGTTACCTGCGGTACAGGCTGCCCGGGAAGCGGCGCGACGAATGAAATGCTCCAATAATTTGCGTCAACTTGGAATTGCATTGCACAATTACCACGACGTCAATCGTTCTTTTCCCAAGGGAAGCAAACATGGACAAAAAGATCAGGCGACGCCGGACAGCGGCACGGGCGCTTTTAATTGGCGGCTTGCGATTTTTCCCTTTATAGAACAAGCACCAATGTGGGATTCGCTTGATTTTTCCAAGAAGTTCAGTGTTCGACATCCCACGCAGGGGAATCCGCAATTATGTGGTTATTCGGTTGACGCGTTTTATTGTCCCAGTTCCGAAGACCCGCCTTTGACTCCGATGGGCGAGGACGTCGGTTTTACAAGTATGAGCAATGGCCCCGCGGCAGGATATGAGCCGGGAATGAGAGCCGACTATGTTGGGATATCCGGAGCTTATACCGACCCTATTGACCGTACAATTGTCTCTTATACCAGAGGATTTATTTCGAATCACGGAGTTCTGGTATTCAATGAATACAAAGGAACGGAGCACATTCTCGACGGAACATCCAATACACTGATAATTGGCGAACAAGCCGCTAAAATCTTGACTGAATCGAACGGCCGACGTTTTTATCGATCCAGTAACATCAATGGTCCCTGGTTTGGCTCAAGCAACGCGGTATCCAGCCCCTATGTTACCGTGGACACCCTGACGACGGAGGATATGGCCAGCCTCTATATCAGTGGTATCACGACAGTCCGTTATCCGATCAACATCAAGAGCGTCAGCAGTGATTCCGTAATAACGGGTGGTCATAACAATTTGTATTCCGGGACCCTTTTTAGTTCAGAGCATTCGGGCGGTGCCCAGTTCTGCGCGGCGGACGCGACGGTTCATTTTCTGTCGGACACAATTGATTTTACTCTGCTCAAGATTTTATGTACCGCCGATGACGGGCTTCAGGGCTCTCTTTAAACTGTTTGGCCTGTAGTTTTTTTGAAGAACATCAATCCGGGAAAAAACATCATGAGAAGTATATTTGAGACAATGTGCTATATCGGGCTGTATTTAAGCGTCTGTGTGATTGGCGTATTTGTATCCGGGATTCAGGGGTGCGCTCCGGCTCCAGTGATGGGCACCGTATCGGGTACGGCAGTCTGTCAGGGAAAACCGCTGACTTGCGGCGAGGTTCTATTTTCCACGCCTGATCACCGGCAGAGCTCTTCCGGGGCTGTGGATGAAAAGGGTGATTATGTTCTGAGAAAACCTCTTCAAGCAGGGGTCTATCAAGTCGCCTGGACTCCGCCGGAGCCTGGTATTGATCCCAAGACGGAACTTCCGCTCAAACCGGTCAAGTCTCCAGTCAATATAAAGCGCCAAAATACGGAAACCACTGACTTGACTTTCGAAATCAAGGAAGGAAAGAACACGGCAAATTTTGAATTTTAAAAGATCAATAAATGAAAGGTTTTTATGAAAGCAAAACAAATTTGTTCTCTGTTAAAAAGTATCGCTCTCCTGTTTTTTGTGCTTGCTTGTTTCGTTCTCTTTTCGTCAGGATCGAAAGGTGCTGACGGCCCTCGGGTCAGAAAAATGACAGTGGAAGAATACAAAGCCCAACGGGATCGCCTTGCGTGGCAGCACCGTATTTCACATAATAACGATGGCTGCGACGCTTTTTATTATCCTGCGAACAAAGAACCGTCCGCACAGGGGTTGCTTGAGCGTCGGGCAGGAGGTCTTCCCCAAACGGGGGTCACGACCATAAGCTACACACCGCAGAGCGCGGGTTTTGGCCTCTTTACCCACAAAACAAAAAAGGGTGAGTTCAATACCTGGGGCGACGACAGTGTGAAAGGAACAAAAAACATTTCCAAAGACCTTGCCGACCAGGGAAGGGACGTTCTCCAGATCATGGTTGACTTTAGTCACGCGAACAAGATGGAATGCTTCTTCTCGATGAGAATGAACGATACGCATGACGCGGCCACTACGGAAAAAAAATATCATCCCCTTTATCCGACCTTGAAAAAAGAGCATCCTGAATGGCTTGTCGGAACGGTTGCCGAACGGAGGGAGTTGAAATACGGTCGATGGTCGAGTGTGAATTATGCCATTCCGGAGATACGCGACCTTGCCGTTTCCTACGTTGAAGAAGTCTGTCAGAATTATGATGTGGACGGGATTGAACTTGATTTCTGCCGGCATTTAACTTTTTTTCGATCTTCCGCCGAAGGGGGAATCGCCTCCGATAACGAACGGGGTATGATGAATGACTTGATGAAACGCATGCGGGAAGTAACCGACCGCGAAGGAATGCGTCGTAATCGTCCAATCCTCTTGACCGTGCGTGTCCCCGACGACCTTGAGTTTTCGAAAGCGATCGGTCTTGATTTCGAATACTGGATGAAGAACCATTTCGCGGATATTTTTATTGCGTCCGATTACTTTCAACTGAATCAGTGGAAGTACTGGGCGGCGTTTGGTCATAAATATCATGTCCCAGTTTATGCCGGACTGAGTGAATCACGTGTTAAAAAAGGGGACAAACGTTTTTCCCGGGGAAATGAAGCGTCTTATGCCGCGCGAGCCGCTGCCGCGTGGGACGCCGGTGTCGCCGGTATTCATTTTTTCAACGAGTATTCCGGCAAGGCTCCTTTTCTGACCAGTTGTGCCTCGGTTGACGCGCTCAAATCGGTCAATAAAGTGTTTTTTCAAACGACGCAGCAGGGCGGCTACCTTCCGACGCATTATCTTAAAACGGGAGAGCAATACCGGCACTTGCAACTTCTTTCGCCGGACACGCCCTGGTCGTTCAAAGCCAATGAGACGCAATCGCTTCAAATTGATTTGGGGAATGAACCAGGTCGCGGGGCCCGGACAATTTTACTCTGCTGCCGTTTCAGTACCGATGTAAAAGATTGTCCACTCAAGATCACGGTCAACGGCAAGCCTCTGTCCGGCGGTCAGGCTAATGGGAAATGGTCGCAGTGGTTCGATTTTGAACTTGCCGCAAACCAGCTTCAAAACGGAATAAACGAAGTTGTATTTCACGCAACTGACGAAACAACTCTTTTAGACTTTGCTGTTTCGTTTTCGTACTGACAATACAATTACCGGCGCGGGAGAAAAGCTCCCGCGCCGACCAGTTTGCGTTTTTTGCCCGCGAATATTATACTTTCATATTCAGCGCGAAGGGGGCGGTGTTTCAGGAACCGGGCAAGTTGTTCATTCAGAGAATGGATTACGAAAGACTTTGATAAATCGCCGGATTACGATCAATGGGACAACGTTTGACTTTATCCCAAAACGGCGAAACTTGTCGTATCTGGTCGATAATCCCGGGAAATAGTTTCAGTACGGAATCGATTTCTTCTTCCGTTGTGTAACGACTGAGACTGAAACGAATACTTCCCTGGAGTGCCGATTCCGGGACCTTCATGGCAACCAGAACATGTGAAGGATCAAGCGAACCGGACGTGCAGGCCGAGCCGCTGGAAACACAAATTTCGTTTTCGTTCATGAGCATGAGAATGGATTCCCCTTCGATTCCGTGGCAGGCAACGCTTAACGTGTTGGGCATTCGATCGGCGCCGCGTCCGTTGATTTCAATCCAGGGGACCCGTTCGACGATACCCGCTTCGAGTTTGTCGCGAAGTCGCAGCATGCGGGCAATATCTTCCTCGTGCGTTTGAGCGGCCAGGTCAAGTGCCCGGGCAATACCGAAGATGTACGGAACGTTTTCCGTACCGCCGCGGCGACCGTTCTCCTGATGACCTCCAATAAGAAACGTTCGTACCGGCGTACCTTGGCGAATGTAAAGAACGCCCACTCCTTTTGGAGCATGGAATTTATGTCCTGAAAAAGAGAGAAGATCGACATTACGAAAATCACCAGTCAGATCTATGGGAAGCTTTGTGACCGTTTGGGTTGCATCGGTATGAAATACGATTTCCGGATCGGTTTCCTTGGCGATACGGGAAAGTCGCTCAATGGGAAAGATCACTCCTGTTTCGTTATTGGCGTGCATGATGGAGACCATGAGCGTCTCTTTGGGGCGAAGTGCCCGAACGTACTGCTGAATATCGATGTTCCCGTCCTGATCGACGTCTATGAACGAAATTTCGTAACCCTGACGCTTCAGTTCCTTGGCGACTTCCAGCACGGCCGGATGCTCAACCTTGGTCGTAATAATATGTTTTTTGGCCGGAT
>JAQVID010000227.1 GCA_028695865.1 Thermoguttaceae bacterium
TACCCCAACGCAAATACCGCTTTCATCAACCAGACGTCTTGCGGCACCGAGCCCCGAGACTCTCTGTACGGCTGTTGCGACTTTCGTGATCGGCGTCCAAGGACCTTTAACTGCCGCTTGCACCGCGGCACAGACCGAAGCCAAGGTTCGTTCGCAATAAGCCTTCGTCGCACTGGTCATGGGTCGGACCGTCATGTCATGCTTGCCAGGTTCATCGAATTGTTCCGGGAGAATGAGCGGAGCGTCATGCTGATGCACAGAATGAAGCATAATATTTTCCGCGGGACAACCAATGATTTTGGCAAACGCCTTTTTCCACCGCGCGACCGATTCGCCGCGAATATAAATGAAGTCGCAAGATATCCACGCGGCCTTTGTCTTTCCGTCGTCCAGAACGATTCCACTGACGTAAATCGGGTCGCCCGGTTTTTCGATCAGACTGTACGCAATCCGCTCGCCGATCGGTGGAGTAACATCAGCGCGGAATCGCACCGCTTTCAGATGAACCGAATCGGCCGTGACAATCGCGGTTACTGCTTGTGGAGCAGGTGTCGTTGCTTGCGACGGCGGAATCGGTGCCGCCGAAACGCTTGTGCCGGCTGCCACGGCTGCCAGTGAGGCCAATGACGTTGCCGTCGCGTTTTTCAAAAATTCGCGTCTTTCCATATGCTTGCCTTCTCTTTCCTGTATTGAATGATTTTGCAAATAATGTACCTGGTTTGCTATTTGATCAGTTCGATGATACTCGTCGGATGCTCTTTGACGACTTTTTTGATTTCACCGCCCGATCTTATTGGTCGTATTTCCATTTCAAGTCGATAAGGCGGCTTGATATTGTCGGCCCAGGTAAAAGCCTTGGGATTCTTGCGGAGCTTCTCTACCGCCGCTTTCGCTTTGGCATAAATCGCTTTTCGCGCCTTGGCCGGCGAGAGATGAACGGCGGCAAACTTCTTTAAACGATACTCATCAGACGTAATCCGATGGTTCTGCGGACCGTCCGCGGCCAAACCAAACTTGACGGCCACGGTTTCAATTCCCGGCGTTAAGGCCATTGCTTCACGACAGAACGCTTCGTCGCCCGATCCGAATATCGTCGGAATGCCAAGTTCCTTGGCACACAAAGCCATTTGCCCGAATTCGCCCACTGAAAGACCATTGATTCGCCGATCTATGACGTGCATGGAACCGGTATGCGAAAGCTGTCCACCCGGAGTACCCGCCTTGGAATGCTGCCCGACATAGGCAAGCGCGTCATATCCTTTATCAAGTCGCGCAGGCCATGTCCCGGGATAATATCCCCACTGTACAAGCGCGTCTTCGTGAAGCAGTTCCGGTATGACCGATTGAGAGCCGTGTCCGGAAAGAACACAGACTTCAAATGCGCCGCCATCGAAAAAGCCCTGGACGGCCGCGTTGATTTCACCCATGAGAAGCCGCCGGGCTTCTTCGAAATATTTTCCGTCAGGCAAGCACCAGTTGAGCGAATCGAAGACCCCGGCTACACCTTCCAGATCGGTACAGAGATAAATGCGAGGCCCTTGATCCGGACTGGTTCGCTTGGGGCGAACCATGGAGCCGTCTTCTTGTGCTTTGCATAGCGGAACAAAAAGTACTGTCAAGTAAATCATTGCGATCGCAATCAAGAGCGATACACAACGACACCGAATCAAATAACGACGACGATCATGTTCTGTTTTGGACATGGCTTCCCCCCTGGATGAATTGTCTTTAATGCATTGTTTTCAACTTTTTCGTTTAGTGCCCCTCCGGCATCACGTGTTTTTTCACTTTGCGGTACCAGCCACATGGTTTTGAAGACACCCGGAAAAAAGCGTCAGGAAAAGCACGGGGCGGCATGACCTTCATTAGCATCGAAATTCTTACCGAAATTATTATCGAATTTATTATCGAATCAACGGCAGGATCATCAATTTGTTTGCCGGCTCCGCGTGAATTGTTTGACGCCGGAGCACGGTGTGCATGCTTGAATCATCCGTTTCCCAACGTATCACGAAGACATGGAATCCGGTTTGTACCCGCTTTGAGCCGGGTTTTGCGAAAGGGCTCCATTTTCAGGGCACATTCGGTCGTTCGGACTTGTCAGGCGATCAGTTGACGTGTCGGAACACATTTGAGCCGCGGCGTCAGAGGCAATTCCCTGAAGGAATTCGTCGACTTCCGGACGAACGCGATTGCCAACCATCATGTTGAACAGGCCGGAGCCAGCGTAAAACACGAACGCTACAACGGTCGGAAGAAGAATCGTGTATCCGAAGTCGAGCTGAAGGTAACCGAGTTTGATCACGGCAAATGTAATCAGTCCGGAAACAATAGCCAAGTGGGATGCCCAAGGTCCACAGCGTCGGAATCCTGGCATAAGTCCCAGAATCATCGGAATGGAAACAGGGCCAAGCAGAGCGCTGAACCATCCGAGAATCAAACCGAGAATACCGCCGAATTGGGCATTGAACAGGGCGACAATGGTCGTCAGCAGCAAGAAGACGAACGTGACGACTCGTGCCAACAAGAGCGATTGTTTTTCTGTATACGACCGGATCGCCCGACTGTATCGCGGTAAAACATCGCGGACCAGTACCGAGGCAATGGCCGTTGCGTCGGCGGTCGTCATGGTTAACGTGTGCGAGACGAGCGCGGCAAGCATGAGTCCGGTCAGGCCGGGCGGCAAGATTTTAATCACCATCATACTAAAGCTTTGTTCCTGCTGGTTTGCGGGTATTCCGGGAAACAGCAGGGGAGCGGCCCACATCGGGAAGAATAAAACAAGCGGCCAAATGAGATAAAGAGTCGCGGAGAGAAAGGCAACCTTTTTGGCTTCTTTCCCCTGCGGCGCGGCAATGAATCGCTGGGCAAGGTTCCAGGTTCCTCCATTATAGCCCAATATATTGGCAATGGTCAAACCGATAATGCAACTCCACGTTCCGTATTCGCCGGCAAGCAAATCGCTGTGCCCGGGCGGAAGCTTGTCCCAAATCGTCCAAAACGCGCTGAAACCTCCAAGCTGTGCCAACACAAAACCAAGCATGGCAATTGCGGAGACTGCCTGAACAAGGAACATGGTAAAGTCGGTAATCGTGCCGGCCCAAAGTCCGCCAAGCGTACTATAAAACATTCCGAGCGCAACGGCCAGCATGACAGCAAGCGGAAAAGAAATGCCAGGCGCGAATGTCGTAATGACCAGTCCGACAGCGACCCATTTGGCCCCGACGTCAAGCACTTTGAGCAGAACGCCGAGCCAGGCGAGAATCTGCTGCGTTGCAACGTCGTAACGTGTCGCGATAAATTCCAGCGGCGACTGTATTTGGAATCGCGTTCGCAATCGGGCCCAACGAGCGACAATGAAAAAGAGTCCGAAATAACATGCGAAAGCAATCGGAACCGCCCACCAGATATAGACCGTAAAGCCTGTGCTGTACGCGATGGCCGCATAGGCCGTGAACGCGACTGCACTGTAACCGGACACGTGGTGCGAGACCCCCAAAAGCCACCAGGGCATCTTGCCCGACCCTGTGAAATAGTCCTTGGTGTTGCGTATGAGCCAGGTCGAAAGATACCCGATCAAACACATGACCACAAAGAATAATACCAGTACGATCCAGTCAAGCGACGTCATATCGGCGTTCATAATTTCTCCTAATTCTATATTCCTGTATACTTTGTATGCACGCGCAAGATTATACGCGCACATGGTTCCAAATACGCCAATACAAGTTGTGCTTGCTCTTGTCCGGCGATTGTTTTATCGATTTTATCCGATTCACTTTCGCAAAGCAAGTGTTTGCTTGACCTGGGGAGCAATTTCCTTCGCGAATTTTTCCAGCGACCCTGGCGCACACGGGTAAGTGCGATACCAGAACGCCGCCGAACCGGGCTCATATCCGCCTTGTTCGTGGGCCTGAAGTGTCGGAAAATAATTCCAGCATCCATTTGTATAACCAATAACATGTACTTCGTCCCCTGACGAAGAAATACTTGGGACCGCGACTTTTGCGCTATTCGAACCCGTCAACGCAATCGCGATTTCCCGATTCAATTGAGCAAAGGTTTCAAATGGGGTCGTGACGAATAGATGTGAACCGATTGCGATCAGGGCCGTATTGGATGGAACCGAACCAATGGTTCCGGCTTTCAGTTTCGCCAACTGGATTTGCTCCCAAGGACCTACCATGTCTCGCATTGTGTTGGGGTACTTTCCGTAAGTCTTTTTCCACTTGGCGGCGTCCGCTTTTATCGTCTCGGCGTCTTGCGGCGCGGCAACAGCAATTGAAAGACTTTCATACGTGAACGCAAACGGAACATCAGCCAATGCTTTTCCCGCTTTCAGTTTCTCTCCGACCGACGCGACAATCTCATCTCCCCACGATTGCAGTTCTTCCGGATTGGCTTGTCGTTTGGGTGAACCCAAATTCCCCGCTCCTCCTTGAAGAACAAACGGTTCAACCTCCTTGCCAAATGTTCGCTTGATCGCCACAGCAACCGCACCGGGCCATTCCGCGCCCATATTTGTATCGCCCCAGGACGTCGGGTGCATGGCATATTGTATCAGAATACTCTTAAACGAACCATCGGCCCGCTTGAATCCAATCGCGGGTACACGTTCGTCAATAAAGGCGAATTTCTTGTCCGGATTCGGTGCGCCGCCGTCGCCGACCGCGCGGTCGTTACGCCGGTCGTGCGCTACACGACAAATCCCTTGCGTTTGAACAACAGTGCAGACTTCCGTGCTTGCCAATGCCTTGTCAACGGCTTTGCAGATACGCGGAATCAGAAAGTCGTAAACGTACCCTTCTTCTTTGGGGGGGCCAAGTGTTACGGTCGCCGGAGCCGAATGGGTATGCGTCGCGGACACAATGATCCGATTGGCTGCAATACCGTGCTTGCTTGCAACCTTGGTCTGAATGAGTTGAGCGTCTTTCCAATCGAGACACAAAAGATCGCAGACAATCCAGACAACCTGTTCGTTTCCTTTTTGCAGGGTCAGTACCCGGGCAAAAATATTGCTTCTTACTCCAGTCGAAGGAGCATATCGCATACCGTATCCGCAAAGCCGAACCCCCGGCTCCGGTGTAATATTCTCCGACGCGGCACCGACTCGCAGCGGCGGTGAATCTGCCGCAATCGCAGTTTGCGCAATCAAACCCATGAGCGCAAGAACGGTTAGAAATATCTGGCGTGAAACGGACATGATGCTCCTCCTGTTGACCTTACGTGTTCCTGTTAAAAATGTTCTTTTATTACCGATTATTCAATCATTGGCGACGCGCTCCCCGTTTACCTTCGGAGAACGGGAAATTCAGGCCGCACAACACGAAAAATCAAGTAATACGTTTTTCACTACCGATTCTTCAATCATTGGCGACGCGCTCCCCGTTTACCTTCGGAAAACGGGGAATGTCAGGCCGCACAACACGAAAAATCAAGTAATACGTTTTTCACTACCGATTCTTCAATCATTGGCGACGCGCTCCCCGTTTACCTTCGGAAAACGGGGTATGTCAGGCCGCACAACACGAAAACTCATGTAATACGTGTATAAAGCTCCAATTATTTGGCCGCAATCGCTTTTGCGTATTTTTGAATACGACGAATAGCGGTCGCGACTTTATCCATATCCGATTTCGGGGCAAGCATCGACGCTTGACCAATCCAGACAATCTCACTGCAACGTTGTTTGAAATTCGGCAAAATGGTTGACTGTGCCCAATCGTCGAGCATCTTCTCGGAGTAAACACGTCGGGCAGCCTTGGTACTGTATACCTTGCGAATATAAGCGACCCAATCCTGCGCGGAGTAGCCGCCCCAGCCGGGGATTCCTTCGGCGGAAAGCGCGGCCAAAAACTTGTCGCGACTCAGTCCCAATTCTTTCGGGTCTATGCGGAACATATACAAATGCCATGCGCTTTGACCGCCTTCGTAAATCTTGGCCGGATAGATTCCGGGAATATCCTTGAGAAGCGAATTGAGATAAAGACCATTGGCGTTCCGGATGGCCGTATTCTTT
>JAQVID010000228.1 GCA_028695865.1 Thermoguttaceae bacterium
GGTTGCGAAGAGATTGACACCCCCCATTGCTTTTGCTAAAATCAATTCAACAGGTATTATACAGGTATTATATTGGTCAACAGGGACACCGCAAAAAGATGTTTCCGGGATGGTGTGCAAAATGTGTGCTTGTCCATGTACTATTATTTAAGGAGTCGCACAATGAAACGACGTGATTTTTTCTCGGCAGCCGCCTTGGGGGCTTCAATCCTTTCGGTGGGAGAGTGCCCGAGCAGTGCCCAGGCAGGCGAAGTGAACCAGAATTCCAGGAACACCGTGCTTGAACCGGCCCGATCGATTCCGGTGAGCTCTTCGGTCGATGTCGTCGTTTGCGGCGGTGGTCCAGCCGGTATCGCAACCGCACTGGCAGCGGCCAGATCGGGGGCGAAAACGCTTATTCTCGAATCGCAAGGATGTTTGGGGGGAACTTGGACGGCGTCGTGTTTGAGTCTGATTCTCGATATGGGCAATAAGGGTGGTATCATGGCGGAAATCGCGGCAACCATGGAACGTCGCGATGGTGCTGCGCGTCGCAAGGATGTTGGAACGATTACATATGATCCGGAAGAAATGAAGTTTGTACTGGAAGAGATGTGTGCCAAAGCGGGCGTCGATTTCCAATATTTCAGCCCGGTCGTTGGAGCGGTCAAGGAAGGACGACGATTGCGCAGTGTGATCACTGAATCGCCTTCCGGACGTGAAGCGGTTAGCGGCAAAGTCTTTGTCGATTGCACGGGCGATGGTGATTTGGCGGCGCAAAGCGGTTGTTCGTTCGATTTTGCCAATCCTGAAACCGGCAAATGGCAACCGATGAGCTTTATTGTCTTGGTGACCGGGATCAAGGCCGAGGAAATACGCCCATTCTATACAGATTTGAAGAATCCTCAACGTCGTTCGCATAAACAGACTACACTTGACGAAATGGCCCGGGCAGGTTTTACGCCATCGTATGGCGGACCGTCGTTTTTTGCGATTCGGGACGATTTTTTTGCCCTCATGTCGAATCACGAGTACGGTTATCGAGGTTTCGATGCCCGCCAATTGACGAAAGCAACGGTACAGGGGCGTCGGGAAATGTTTGCTCAAATTGAGGCTCTTCGCAAGTACGGTGGTCCATGGAAAAATATTCGAATAGTACAAACACCGTCGCTTATAGGAATTCGCGAAGGCCGCCGCATTCATGGTCTGTATACGGTTACGCAGGAAGACCTTCGCGTGGGTCGCCGTCATTCAGACGCTGTGTGTGAAGTCCGCTTTCCCATTGATGTTCATTCCACAAAGCCGCACGAAACGAAAGAGGTCGAAAAGGCCGCGTTTCGGTCGAAACCGTATGACATACCGATGAGAGCTCTTGTTGCCAAGGATGTCGATGCGCTCATGATGGCCGGCCGATGTATTAGCGGCGATTTCATTGCTCATTCGAGTTATCGCGTTACCGGCAATGCCGTCGCGATGGGCGAGGCGGCCGGACGTCTTGCTGCCCGAGCCGCAAAAGAAAATTGTCTCCCGTCGGAGCTGTGTCACTGATCGATTGGTATCCATGTTACGAAGAGCGATCTTGCGCAGCAGACGAATGAACCGCCGCAGTATGGCGAATTTTGGATCGCGGGAAAAAAGCTCCCGGCTCGACCTTTACGCCTTTTACAATCGCGAACCCTGCTTTTCATGTCGCGCAGCAGACGAATGAACCGCGTAGCGATTTCCGTATGGCAGGCAGGGGGCAAGCGTCAGCCGCACCCCTGTAATACTGAAACCGCTGGAATATCATTTACTTCGGGTCCATTTTTGTTGTGAAGGCTTGTGTCCAGGCACCAGGGAACGGAAGGCAGTCTCCTTCAGACCCTTTCCATGTGGTCGGAACCGTAACGACGCGGGCGCGAACATACAGATCGTCGTTCTTGAGCGTATAACTTGCCTGAAGCGAATCGTTTTTCTGAAGGACGACGCCAATATCGTCGGAATAGTAATGAATAATACGGGTTTTCTTCGTGTTCGGTTTGCGACCAAGCGGAATGGTTTCTTCTTTTACGGTCTTGTCAAATCCCTTTTTGGTTCCCAGGAATTCAATACGAAGTGTTTTGCCTTCAGCCGGTTTGGCTTTGACCGTAAGTGTTCCTTTTGCTTTATCGAAAACGATTGATTCGAATTCCAGACCGTTGGACGTGTAGACTTTGGAGTGGGCGACCGCGTGGACAATGGCCGAAGGCGTGAGTTCGTCAGCATCGACATAAGACCATGAATGCCCCGCGTTCTGATTGGGGGCATAGCCGTGACGATCATCGCTTCCCAGGGCAATAATCGGTGCGCGGCCGGCGTCGGTGCGAAACGCGTTGACGACGTCCCAGAATTTCTCGGGATTCCAAGCTTTTTTGGCGAGCGCGTACGGATGATCTTTGTCGAAAAGCGAAGAGCCAAGCGCATTGTTGTTCAGCTCAACATAATGAAGGTCTGGAAGGGCAAGAATGTGTTCCGGCGAGATATCATAATAAGGCCACATGGGATGATTCACGAGGAAGAACCAAGGCTCTTTCTGTTGACCGTAGAGTTTATTCGCCATTTTGAAATTGGTTTCGATCGTTTCGGTCATGGTCGGCTTGCGAATGGGTAGAAAATCGCCGGCGACATTGATCAAGTTGAAATGGACGCCGCGTCCTTCTGCGGATGTATTGAGTTCCACCCCGGGAATAAGCAGGAATTTGCCGGGACGATTGAACTGCCGGGCCAATTCGGCGAATGTCTTGAGCCGGTAAAACGTCTGGTCGCCGACTTTTTTGGTTTTGAGCGAATCGGCACCGAATCGGGTAATTGCTTCCTGAATGGTATCAGAATTGGGATTAAACGCTCGCCATCGTGAGGTTTCGCCCTGGAAAAATTTGGCGTCCGGAGTGATTACATTTTTGCGTTTCCAAGGGTCTTCCAGTTTGAGCGTATCAGACTGAAAGAAGAAATGGTCCGTTGTGCAGAGAAATTCATATTGAGCCGCCTGATATCGGGCAATGGCGACTTCCGGCAAGGCCGCGCCATCGCTCCAGACGGTGTGCATGTGGAAGTTTCCTTTGTACCATTTTGCCTGAACAGGCGAAATCGAATACAGTCCAAGACACAAGAGTACAAGCAGAAAAAGACAGGTGTAACGTTTCATAACATTTTCCTTTCGCGAAGTTCCTTGGTTAGCCGTACCTGAAGCCCCCCTTTTGAGGAATCAGACTCGGCGTAAAATAATATTGGATTGTATGGGCGTGTTTCTCCGACCTGGAGAAGACTCCTTTATGTTGGATATATTCGTGTTGTGCGACTTGCCCTCCCTTTGTCCGAAGATAAACGGAGAGCAAATGACCGAAAATTGAAGTATCGGTTGTCATACCACAAGGAAAAAGAGACTAATGACTCCTCCGGAACACGGACTGGTTGGCTTTAGCGCGGCTATTGCCTTGGGACTGTATAAGCGGGGCGGGTGGAAACTCGTCGCCTTGACGACCTTTGTCGCCATGGTACCCGACTGGGATTGGCTTGCCTGCCTTTGGGGAGACGCGGCATTTCAAACGATTCATCGCGTTTGGGGACACGCGATTATTTCGTGTTTACTGACCGCGTTTGTGGTCGCGTCCTGCGATTATTGGCTTGACATAACAGGCCGCTGCGGTCAAGTGCTTCATGGTGTTCTTTCGAAGTGTTTTCGTTTTTTCGGTTTTTTTGGTTTTTCCGGCTCTTCCGGAGTCGTTATTCGACAGCAAAGGAATTGGAGCGAATATCGTACCTGGGTCATTGCCGCAACGATTATTATCTTTACGCATCCGATTGCCGATTTGCTGGTAACCGGAGGAGTCGATTTTCCACCGTGGCCTGTGCAACTTTTCTGGCCCTTTTCTCCACAACCGTTTACCTGTCCCATTTTGCATTGGGGCGATCCCGGAATTCTCACCATATTCATTCTGGGACTGGTCGCCATGTGCTGCCTGCGGAAATATTGTCGTTTCGTCGCGTTTTCGGTTTTTATCGTCTTTGGTCTTTACGCCTGGCTGCGCTAACGATTATTCCCCCACCGCCCAACGAATACCACGATAAAACAGTTCGCGATAGGATGCGTTGTCGAACGCGTTTTTATCATGACCTTGAACCAGCGCGAAAACACGGCTCTTCTTGTACTGATTCGTCCACAGAACCGGTTTGCTTGATTTGGGGTGATTCGTTTGGGCCAAAACGTGAACTTTGGGACTGATATACAAATTGCCAAAGACTTCATCGTTCATGGTAAAGTCGCTGATGCCTCGCGTGATCGGGTGAGTTTTATCGGTAATCTGAATGGTCACATCAACCGGTTTTGTGTAGTTCGAAGCAGGATGATTCTGACCGTCTATCGTTGCCGGTTTGATCAGGTACGCTCCGCCAAAGACTTCACGGAACAGTGGAACATCGTTGTGCGAGATGAGCGAATGATGAAGCATGACGGTTGGCATTCCGCCTGCCCACATCGCTTCCAGATTGGCCTTTTGCTGGTCCGAAAGAGCAAACCGCGATTGGTCGTGAAACACGAGGCAATCGAACTGCCTGGCAATCGCGGGCATCAACTTGTCCTGGTCCCCGGGCAAAGTAATTTCTTTGAACGTCGCGTCCGGCATGTTGCTTAACATGCGGTGCAAGCCGTCGCGGTCGTAGCCGTGACCTCCGGTAATCAAGAGAACGCGAACAGGCTTGACGGTATCATTACCCCGAACTTGCAAACCGCCAAGAGTCTCAAAAGCAAAAAGACCAACAAGCGAAATGAGTACGGTGAGCACAGCGGAAGCTTTTTGTTGCATGAAAATAATCCTTTCCAATATGCAAAAAATCGACCGGACGAAGAGAACAGACGTCCTTGTCCAGCCGACTCAATTGAGTCTTTCGGTAACAAACCGGCACAGTATATATGATGTTTAAACTTGTGGTCGGTTCTATCCTCTGTCATTCCGGAACGTTTTCGGAAACACTCCAGCGGTCAGTATTCCAGCGGTCAGTATTCTATTGGAGTTCAACGGTTTTCGGCAACACGACTTCGATTCTGCTGATCTTATAGCGTCGATTGCCATCGTCATTCTTTATTGGAAGAGCAATGACCGGTTTGCCGTCACGCTGTCCTACGGAAACGAACAGATCGTAAGTTCCCGGCTTGAGTAAAACAGCATAATTCAGCCCGTTTAACGTGACGTGATTTCCGACCTTGTCTCTAATGGGCAACATGCAGCCAATTTTGACTTCGTGTTTCACGGATTGAACAGGAGCCTTGTCTCGAGCACCAACTTGCAAAGAACGAACATCAAACGATTCATCGGTTGCACTCCAGACAATCGTTCCTTTGTCGTCTTTAAGCGTCAGGGAAACGAAACCTCCAGGATAACAAGGAGCAACGCCGACATTGGCCCATTTCGTTGAAAACGTGAACGGTTTACCCAGTTCGGCTTTTTTGGGAAGCGTCATTTCGCGAAGTTCAAGACGATAGCCCAGCCGCAAATTAACGTCTTCGATGTACTTTCGATTTTCTTTGAGGAATTGCTCCGGATACCCCTGAATCGAAAGCCAACTGACATGATATTCGTCGAGCAGTTGCTGAATGTATTGCGGTTCCCAGGTTTTAAGTCGCACTGCCGAGCCGTAATGTTCCATTTCGATAATAATCGGTTTTTCACGCCAGAACATTTCGGCCATGTTTGCATGGAACCACGCCTTGGGATATTTATGGACGAAAGCCGAATCGTCCCGCATGGTCATACCATGTTCGAGAGCATACTTCGCCCACTTGTACTTGGACGGCTCGCGATGTGGAGCGTCGAAATCGTCGTTCATTACGAGCAGCGACTTTTTGAAGTTTTTAAGAAAAAGGTCAATGTGGATTTTCACCATTTTCCCTTTTTCTTCAAGTGTGAGGTTTTGTCTGGTCCAACCTTCGCCCCACATGCCGTAAGTTGACGTATCGATAAACGCGACGTCCGGATTACCATCGTAACGCCGGGCCATTGCGGCCAGAAA
>JAQVID010000229.1 GCA_028695865.1 Thermoguttaceae bacterium
GCACTCATGACAATATCGGCCGCCCGTACAACGTTAAAGTCTTCCTGTGACGCAAATTCCAATGCCATGACCGCGGTCATCGACGAAAGAATATTGGCCTTGACACCGCTTCCCAGTCCGTCGGACAGGACCGCGGTCAGTCGATTCCCATCCTGGAGTTTGCGGAATTTGAATGCGTCGCCGCAGATGTACTCCCCACGTTTATCACGCTGAGAATACCCCAAGTCGATAAAAATCGGATGGGCGGCTACGCTTGTTTCCAACATGGGTTCACTTCTCTCCATCTGTCTTTTGGATGATATGGTCGCTGTAATTTTCCGCAATCGAACGCAGCAGTATCTCCGTTTCCGCCATGTGCTGTCCCAACTTGCACGCAATTTCCTGTACTGTACTCAAATTTCGCTTGATAACCTCTTGGGCACGCTCCGCAATCTCTTCGCGTCGAAGCTCAACCTGTGTAACATCAAAGAAGATTCCACCGACCACCTGACCGGGATCAATATTGAAAATTTTGATGTTCAAAAGCCGTTCGCCCACTTTCAAATAATCGTTGTCATACTCAATCTGCGTTTCACGAACTTCTTTAAACAGGTCGGCAAACGAAATGACGTTAGCCAGTTCGGTACCCGCCATACCGGGCAAGCGATCATAAAGGGCCAATGCCTGGTCGCTGGCAAAATCGGCGAAACGACGATTGCATTCTACGATTCGCTGATTGCGATCCACAATAACAACGGCCGCCGGAACGCAACGCAAAATCGCGTTCGACTTCTTCTGGGCAAGTTTGCGAAGCCATGAAACGCACATATTGGGTTCCGCCTTCCCTTCCAAAAGAGCCTGGGCGAAATTGAGACAGGTAAAATAACCACAACCGCCGCAATTGAGTTCATCTTCCGGACGGGTCTTGCCTACCAAAGCCAGCGCGTCACGAATTTCGGTCAACGACGGCTGACGACGCGCGACAGGCGAGGCCGGATAGGCTTCTTCTATAGGCATGTCCATCATATTGGTTGGCCGATCAGACATACTCGTTTTACGAAGAACGCGAAGTCGTTCCAAAAGCCCGGGCGAATTGTGCTCTGTACCAGGGCCATGAACACACCCTCCGGCACACGCGAGTGTCTCCAAAAAAACAGGCTCTGTGATGCGGACAGGATCAAGTCCCTCCAATGTCCGCCCAATCGCCTCAATACCGGCAACGGAAACGAAACGGACATCTTTGCATGTGGAATAACGCCGCAGTGTTTCGTTCATGCCGCCTTCAATTGGATACATCGCGCCTTCACGAGACGAACCCGGAACGAAAACGTCGTCTGCTTGCGGTGTCAGGGCAAACGGCACGACTCCTGCTTCCTTGAACCACTGACGCAATCGGGGAAACAAAATCGCCATAGCCAAGTCGTCCGGATGTCGATCCGCTTCGTTCTTCTTGGCAATACATGGACCAATGAAAACGACTTTTATCTCCTGGCCAAACGTTTCCTTTAAAAATCTCGCGTGCGAAAGGGCTGGAGAAAGAACCGGTGAAATCTTCTCTGCCAATTCGGGGTGATATTTGCGTATGTAATCGACCGCAACAGGACAGGCCGAGGAAATGGTCAGACCCGCAGTAAGATTTTCGATCATCGCGGCTGTTTTTTGCGAAACGATTTGGGCACCCAATGCCGTTTCGCTTACCCCAGTGAAGCCGAGCGATTTGAGCGCGGCAACCATTTTCGTCGCGGAAAGTCCTTTAAATTCGTTGACCCAGGACGGGGCAAGCGACGCGTAAACTTTGACTGTTTTATCTTTCATCAACTGACGAGCGCGATCAGCGTCGTCGCGGACTTTTTTGGCATGAACCGGACAGACCTGCACACACTGACCGCAAGCGACACACAACTCGGGTAAAACCGAGGCATGAGCGCCTTGGACGCGAATCGCCTTGACAGGACAATGCCGGACACATTTAAAGCAGTCCTGACATTCCGCATCGGCCGTGATGATAGGATAACCGTTGTTCACTTCGTTTCCTCTTGTCCAAGTACCTTTTGCTTCAAAAGATCAAGTAATGTATCAGCGTCAATCTTATCGTAAAATACGCCGTCAATCGCAACGTGTGGCCCATTGGAGCAAGCGTTTTCGCAACGTGACCCCAAAAATTCCACATCGGCTTCAATAGCGTTTTGCGACAAAAAATCCTGGATGACGCGGACATTATTTTCGTTTCCCCGGGCAAAACAACTGCTTCCCATACAAATCACAATTTTATGTTTCATGATTGTTTGTGCTCCCCTTCGTTTTCCAAATAAAGTTGCAAAAGTTCAAGCATTCGTTCGGGCGTGACCTGATTGAAAAGTACGTCGTTGATCATGACGTTTGGGCCATTCGCACAGTTGCCCATGCAAAGCCGCCCCTTGATTTCCAAATCAACTCGGTCTTCATAATGATGTGTCCTGACGTATTTCTCCAACGTTTCGACGTTTCGAGCATTGCCGCGGGCAAAACAGGCACTGCCGATGCAAATTTCGACTTTTAATTCATTCATATAACCTATTCCTTATTGTCGCGGCAAAATGCTTGTGGTTTTCGTGTACGCTGCCTTGTTTCACTCTTTACCACCAGGCAATCTTTCTGACAACCATGATGAGGATTGCCGGGGCAAAACATCTTTCGATAAATTTATATTGATAAAATTTTATCTCATGTGCTAAAGTATACTCTCTTTATTGGACTAGTCAAGAGGATTTTTTAAAAAAGATATTTTTATATCTTAATGATTACCAAACGCATGTGACAGCCCGAAGAATCGCTTTGTTCTGTCTTTTGCGCTAAATTTGACAAAACGGCGGAAGATACATGCGCAAACTGTTTATCTGTAATTATTTGCGCTGTACGCTACCGATGGGTAAAACAAACGCGGTGCCGCAGTGTTTACCTCGCCGAGGTCTATTATTAGAGCTGCTTATTATGCGTATTAGGGAATATTGTGAAAAAAAGAATGTGTAGGAATGTTACAGCAATATATTATTTGTTGCTTAATACAAACACAATCTTCTTTTGTGGAACACAATTGTGGAGCAGAATTGGAAAGACAAAGGCGTTCGTATGGGGTACGTGTAATGCCCTGTGGAATCAAGAGAATCCTTGCATGTTGACGCGGACGTCGCGGAACAGTTCGGATATTATACAGTAATTGCTTGCGTTGCAACGAAAATTTTAGAGGGCTTGGCAATTTTTCCCCTTTGTTTGAATATCCCATAAAAAACCGCTCGTTCGGCAGAAAGGATGTCACGGCGAGTATTGTTGTCACAGGCACTCTTTTATTTCATCCGTTTCAAACTCCAGCTCATTATAGCCGCCCAATATGTTTGGTGATTTGCAGACAGGACTGTTAGAAACAGATACTCTTGCCTTTTTTATTACAGGATTAAAAGTACTCTATTCATTGCATTGAATTGGTTTTAAGTCCTCCTAATCGTCGCTTATTTTTGAAAAAGTTTCTTTGTATTTCGCTAAAAAAGACGTTGCGAAGCCAATTTGAACAATCTGCCATGTTGTCATCTGACAAATATTGATTAAAATAAAAGGGTTATATTGCCGACGCTGCTTTTGACTGGGGGCTTTCCTCGTTTATTTGCGGAAAAGCGGAGACTTCTGTTGCGGCCAAAATGCTCAGGTGGAAGCGGTATAAACGTTTATGAAGCATTGTAGTTCGTGTTGTCCAAAGCGGCGACTGGTTCCAAAATAAGGGTGGTTATCATGGATTATAAAACTTATTTTCAACATTATCCCGATGAAAATGGTCGTTTTGGGCCTTATGGCGGAAGTTACCTCCCACCGGAATTGAAACCGGCATTCGAAGAAATCGATCACGCCTATCAAACGATTTGTCGCAGTGCCCAATTTATTAACGAATTACGTCGCATTCGTCGCGAATTTCAGGGACGCCCCACTCCGGTTTATCATTGTAATCGTCTTTCCCGAAAACTCGGACGCTGCCAAATTTACTTGAAACGCGAAGATTTAAATCATACCGGTGCACACAAACTGAACCATTGCATGGGCGAAGGTCTCCTTGCCCATTTCATGGGAAAGAAACGCCTGATCGCGGAGACTGGTGCCGGCCAGCACGGAGTGGCACTCGCGACGGCAGCCGCTTATTTCGGTTTGGAATGTGAAATTCACATGGGTGAAGTCGATATCGCCAAGCAAGCGCCAAACGTTGCCCGAATGCGCATTTTGGGCGCAAAGGTCGTGCCGGTGACGCATGGACTCAAAGCTCTCAAAGAAGCGGTCGATTCCGCTTTTGATTCATATTTGAAAAATTACAAAGATTCAATCTATTGCATCGGATCGGCGCTTGGACCACATCCTTTTCCGATGATGGTTCGTGATTTCCAAATGTGTGTCGGTATTGAAGCAAGAGAACAATTTTTGGACATGACCGGTCTTCTTCCCAACGCGATTACGGCTTGCGTGGGCGGTGGGAGTAACGCGGCGGGCTTTTTTTCCGGCTTTTTGGCCGATCCGGTTGATATATTTGGGGCAGAACCACTTGGTCGCGGGCCGGGCGTTGGAGACCACGCGGCCTCTATGGCCTATGGCAAGAACGGAGTATTACACGGTTTCGAAAGTAAACTTTTGCAGGACGAGCAAGGGAATCCGGCTCCGGTTTATTCAATCGCGAGCGGATTGGACTATCCGTCCGTAGGTCCGGAACACGCGTTTTGGGCCGACTTAAAGCGGGTTAATTACGTCACGGTAACCGACGAGGAAGCGGTCGACGCGTTTTTCCAACTGTCAAGGAACGAGGGAATCATTCCCGCTCTGGAAAGTGCGCACGCCATTGCTTATGCCATACGTTGGGCAAAAGAGCATCGTAACGGAGCGATTATCGCGTGTTGCAGTGGTCGAGGCGACAAGGACGTTGATTATGTTATAGAACATTACGGCTTCGGAGACGACCGTCAATATTGAAATTTACCAGGTCTAAAAGGTTTACATAAGGTCCACATCATGACAGAATCATTGAGTACTTACTTCAATCCGATTGAAGAAACAATGTCGATTGACGAGCTGCGTCATCTTCAGAACGAACGCCTGAAGGGAGTAGTAAGTCGCGTTATGGCAAGTAATGCATATATGCGAGACTACTATGGAACGGCAGGCTTCGAAGCGGGAGATTTCCACGGTATTGACGATATTGCCAAATTGCCGCTTACCTCGAAAGACACTTTCCGTAAAACTTATCCGCTTGGTCTGTGCTGCGTTGACAAAAAAGAAATTCGCGAAATACACCAGTCAAGCGGTTCAACGGGGACTCCTGTTGTTATGCCGTATACCGCAAACGATCTTCATCAGTGGGCCAAGTGTATGGCGAGATGTTACCGAATGGCGGGCGGCTATCCGGGCGACGTGGCGCAAATCACGCCGTCCTTCGGACTCTTTAACGGAGGGTTCGGAATGTATCATGGAGCCCGGGAAGCGGAACTTTTTATTGTGCCAACCGGCAGTGGCAATACGGAGCGTCAAATTCGCATGGCGCGCGATTTCAATACGAAGATCATTACAGCCGTTATTTCTTACACGGTTCGCATTATCGAAGTACTTCAAAAAATGTCGCTTGATATTCCATCGCTCAAAATTGGTATTTTCGGAGCCGAAGCCGTGACGGAGGCCATGAAAAATCAAATTCACTCCATGCTCGGCATTGAAGTCTATAATATATATGGTATGACGGAGACCGGCGGTGTGGGAACGCTCGGAATGGACTGCCAAGCGCACAACGGCATTCACGTTTGGGAAGACGAATATTATTTGGAAGTCATTGATCCCACTTCGCTGTTGCCGGTTCCGGACGGGGAACTGGGGGAACTGGTTGTTACATCGCTTACCCGGGAAGCGCTGCCGGTTATTCGATTCCGTACCGGCGACCTGACCCGTATTTTGTCCCGGGAAAAATGCGATTGCGGCCGAACTCATCTGCGTATTGACGCTATTTCC
>JAQVID010000230.1 GCA_028695865.1 Thermoguttaceae bacterium
TTCGAATCATCGCTGGAGCCGACCGAAACGGAATTGGTATACGATGAGGTTTTGGATGAACTGAATATTTGACGTGATGATTGTCCAAGAGGGGACTGGCCGTGAAGTTGTTCGGTGAAAGGAACGGCTTTGCGACAAGTCCCCTTTTTCTTTATACGAGAACAAAAGGGAGATAATATGAAAACAGTGTTTCAATGTAGTCATTGCGGCGCTTCATTACAGATTGACAACGCATCTGGCGAGAATGAAGTACTTTGCCCGGTTTGCGGAAAAGCAGTAACGGGGCGGGGTGACGCCGCGGATCGGGCAACGGATTTGCCGCCATTCCCGCAGTCGGTTTTGCCGGATATGAATCCTTACGCGTCTCCGGCGTGTCTGCCGCAAGCGACGGTGGTCGAGGGCCAAGGTGATTGGGATATGTTTCCCGCGAAAGTGTGGTTTGCTCCTTTGTTTGGCGATACCTTTCGTTTTCTCTTTCGCAATGTTGCGGCGTTCTTCGTGATTGGCTGTCTGCTTTTTGTTTTAGGCTTTGGCAACCTGTATTGTATGAGCGTGGTTCCGGCGGATTATTCCATGTTGGTTAATTTTGCTTTCAGCGCTGTTATAAGCTTTATTTCCATTGGTATTGTACAGTACCTTGTTCGAGTCGCACTGGAGGGTCGGTCTTTGTCGCTCACGAATCTGTTTGTAGGCCCGGGCCTGTTTTTTCGGGTCATTACAGCGATTCTTTTATTTAGTTTGCAAGTGTTCCTGTGTTATGTCGTTTTCGTGCTTGCGGTTTTGGCGCCTTTTCTGATTGTCAGTTCTGTCACCGCTTTCCTTGTTCCGGATGTTGCGCAACAAATTATTATACTCATTGTTGGTGTTCTTACAATCATCTGGTTTATTATTGCGATTGTGTGGTGTATTCGTTATATATTTGCCCGGTCTTTCTTTGTGTATTTTCTGCTTGACAAGCAGACATTCATCCGTCAGGCGTTTGCCTTGTCGAAGAAATACACCGATAAGAACCTTGATCCGTTTATACTTGGTTGGCTGGGCATTGTTTTGCCTTTTGCCATTGCTCTGGGTGCGCTTGTGTATGTCAATACGCAGTGGATACTTGTTCACGGTCCTGGTCTGTCTGGCAATGTTTACGCTGTTCCGACACTGCTTGTTTCCTCCTTCGTTTTATCTCCTGTCATGTGGGCCTTTTTGGTCGTGTTCTATCTTCACATGACGAATCGCAAAGTTGGTTTTTTGGCCAAGAATCACGTGGAAAATCCGGAAGTTGCCCAAACGGACATGACGTCTTCAAGCATACGATGAATTCTTGTGTCGCTTGCGCTTTGGCACAAGCGACGCGTTGTTCGTTTCAGGGGATACGTTACTGTTCACCGACTTGATTTGCAGGCGATTACTTCTTTTTTGTGTGGATGATTTTATGTTGTAACGATAAAAAACGGCAATCAGGGCCCCTTTCCCATAGAATCAGGAAATGTTATAATCATGATGTATTTTTGTGTTGCGGCAAGGGGGTATGTACTGTTTGTATTTGCTCCCTGAGAGTAAGCCCCGGGAATGTACGAATAACAATGTTTATTCATCGTTCATAAGCGGCCTGCCCGCAAGGTACACGATTAAACTTTTACCGATTATTCTGTTCACGAAAAGGAGAGCGTACGATGGCTCAAAATGGAGAAAAATTGCCTTACAAGGTCGCTGATATTGGACTTGCTGATTGGGGACGAAAAGAGATCATGCTGGCCGAAAACGAAATGCCCGGACTCATGGCCCTGCGTAGAAAATATGGGCAGTCCAAGCCGCTGACCGGTGCCCATATTGCCGGTTGCCTGCATATGACCATTCAGACGGCGGTTCTGATTGAGACACTCCGCGAGCTGGGAGCCCAGGTTACCTGGAGTAGTTGCAACAAGTTCTCGACGCAAGATCACGCGGCCGCGGCCATTGCCAAGACAGGTGTTCCGGTATTTGCCTGGAAGGGCGAAACGGATGCCCAGTACGATTGGTGCATTGAACAGACGTTGATTTTCCCGGATGGCAAACCGCTTGATTTGATTGTCGACGATGGCGGCGACTTGACCATTGCGGTTCACAGTCCGAAGTTTGCTCATTTGCTTCCCGGGATCAAAGGGCTTTCGGAAGAGACGACCACAGGCGTTCACCGCTTGTATCAGATGTTTGCCCGGGGCGAGTTGAAGGTTCCGGCGATTAACGTCAATGACTCGGTGACGAAGAGCAAGTTTGATAATCTGTACGGCTGTCGTGAATCGCTTGCCGATGGAATCAAACGGGCAACCGATATTATGATCGCGGGCAAAGTTGTCGTCGTGGCCGGTTACGGCGATGTCGGCAAGGGGTGTGCGCACTCGATGCGTTCCTATGGTGCCCGGGTGCTCATCACGGAAATCGATCCGATTTGTGCGCTTCAGGCGGCGATGGAAGGTTTTGAAGTGACGACCATGGAAGACGCCGCTTCTCGCGGGAATATCTTTGTGACCACGACCGGCTGCTGCGATATTATTGGAATCGGGCACATGGAAAAAATGCGCAACGACGCGATTGTTTGCAATATCGGACACTTCGATTGCGAAATTGACGTTGCCGCGCTTGAAGCGTACCCGGGAATTAAGAAAGTCGAAATCAAGCCGCTGGTCGATCGTTACACATTTCCGGATGGTCATTCCATTTTGCTTTTGGCCGAAGGTCGATTGGTTAATCTTGGTTGCGCGACAGGTCATCCGTCGTTTGTTATGTCGAACTCGTTTACCAATCAGGTATTAGCGCAAATTGCTCTTTGGACCGAGAACGAAAAGTACCCGTTGGGAGTTCATGTTCTGCCGAAAAAGCTTGATGAAGAGGTTGCGCGGCTTCACTTGGCCCAGATTGGCGTTAAGCTGACGCAGTTGACGAAAAAGCAGGCCGATTATCTTGGTGTTTCGGTCGAAGGTCCGTTCAAGCCCGAGTTCTATCGATATTGATTTTGTGTAACCACTTGCACGCGAATGAACCTGTGAGGGTGAATTGACGTGCAGTGGGTAGAATTTTTGCAGTGGGTCGAGTTTTTAGAGTGCGGGAGTTTGCTCCCGCTTTCGATGCGTGAAACAAGCGTATCGCGGGAGAAACGCTTTCCTCCGTTTTGGCCGTTTTGGCGTTTTGGTCTTTTGGCTTTGAAAAGAGAAGCATACTCTTTTTATTTGCAAGTATATTTACAAGTACATTTACAAGCGACGCGTTTGCTTTTACTCACAAGAGTGAACCATCGCTTTTTCTTTTCGCGTCGCTTTTTCTTTCCGCGTTAAGGGGCGATTTTTAAGCAAAGCGGTGGAGGGATGCGAAAGCGTCATTCGTTTCCGGGTTCTTTTTTATTGGTTTCTTTTTTATTTGCTTGTGCAAGGGGTGTCGGGCTGTTATAATCATAGAGTAATGAATCATGGAGCGCGAAAGAATCGTTGAATACACAAAGTTTTGAAAGACTGTTTTTTCGCGACTTGCTTGTAAAATTATATGTGAAATCCAGACAAACCAACAACCGGGGAATGAGAAAATGATGAAGCGTCGAGATTTTGTCGCGTCGCTGGCCTGTCTTTCAGGTTCGGCCATGCTTACTCCACTTGCCGTTTATGGTGCAGCGTCTGAAGCACTTCGCTTTGAGACGCCGTTCGACGGAGCCGTGATTCATGCGCGAAGCGGATTTCCGCTTCTCAATACGACCACCGTTAAGGGAGTGCCGGGTCTTACTGTGGCCGTTACCGGAGTTGTTCCGGCGGGAACGACTCAAGTTGAATTGATCAATACGAAGCGACCGGGGGAGCGGATACCGGTAAAGATCGAAGGCACCCGTTTCAGTGCCCAAGCGGTGATCACGGATGTTCTAACGACGTTCGAGGCCCGAATCCCATCAGATACCCGCGGTGTCAAGCCGGTTCGAAGTCGGATCATTTGGCTTAAAGATTCGTATCGGCGTTGGCGTTTCTTTGTAGACGATTGCAGTTTTTTTATGCGGGATATATACCAGAAAGGATATAAGAGTCTTTTCGACTGTTTCTTTGTGCGGTATATGAAACTATTGCACGACAAATACGATGTGAAGACGTCGCTTCACCTGTTTTACTCGACACCGGAGAACGATTTCAACCTGTCGATGTTTTCCGACCGATACAGATCGGAATGGGAAGAAAACGCCGACTGGCTTCGTCTTGGTTTTCATGCCCATAACGAGTTTCCCAATCATACCTATCTGGTGCGAACGCGGGAACAATTGATTGCCGACTTCGATCAAATACGCGGAGAAATAGAGCGGTTTGCGGGCAAACGATCATATACAGCGGTCGTGGCGCTCCATTGGGGTTCCATTCGTAAAGAGTCGATAAAGGTTCTGGCCGACAAAGGAGTTCGCGTTCTTGGCAATGGAGCCTGGCAGCTCAAGTCGCCAGAGTATATTGACCGGTATCAGGCTCCCCGGGAAGCTTCCCTGTATTTAAAAGACAACGATGCCTGGTACGACTTCACCAACGGCATGCTCTTTTCCAGCGGCGAACTGTGTTGTAATCAACCCAATAATACGCCCGAGCGATGTGTCGCCCTTTTGGATGAAGCGTACAAGAAGCCCAATGTGAACGAATACATTTCTATCATGACGCATGAGCAATATTTCTGGCCGTACTACCAGAATTATCGGCCGGATCATTGGCAACGACTCGACGCGTCGTTTCGTTGGGCCAAAGAGCATGGTTATCGTTGCGAATTTCCGGACGAAGACCCCTATGCCCAACTCGTCGATGTTTTGCGAAAAGAAACGCATTGGAAGATCGGTTAAAGCGTCCATAAAACAGGGGGGCAATTCGAGCTGTGACGACCTTGAATTGCTCACACCTGGTTTGCTCGGGCGGTTTGCTCGGGCGGTTTGCGTTCGCAGGGCAGGGGACCGGTTTACGATCTTTTCGTGTCGCCGTATTCGGCAATCCACTGCCGCGCGTATTCCACTGCTTCGAGTTTCTTATTACAAAGCGGGGTGCAGTGGAAAATCAATCCGTCGATGTCAGCGTTGAGGTACGCCTTCAGAGAGAATTCGAGTTGGTGTTTCATGGCACTCAATTCGACGGGTCGGCCGTGACCGAAGTCCCACATGTAGATTCCGTGAAGTGTTCGCTTTTTGGGAACCAATTCGCGATATCGCTTGAAGTTTTCGCTCATCTTGGCAATATTGTCGCCGAACCATGTCCAATACGAAATGACATCGGCATATTCGCACGCCGGCTGGATGCCCGGATTCAATTGGCCAAACTGGTCCGCGTAAAGTACTATCGCAAGATCGACCGGCCGCTTGAGCGCGTCCAGCCGACGGCGAAGATCGGCCATTTCCTGAAGCGTCAAAGCCGCGGAGGACGCCATGATTTCTTTCCCGTCCACTTTTTGCGCGCAGGCCGGCTTTCGGGAGAAAAAGTCGTCAAGATAGACACCGACCAGGTTGGGCATTTCGTCCATAATCGAAAAGACATAATCTTTCAGGTAGTGATAGGAGCGATTGCTTCCGGCGCTCAAGTCCCAGGCGATTCGCTTGACATCCTTGAACTGGCTGCGGTATTTTTTATCGGGCTGCGCACCCCAAATAACGCAAACGTTGGGAATGCCCATGTAATCGATTGCTTCCGGCATCGAAATCGGATCGCTCAACGGAATGTGTGATCCGTTGTTTGGTCCGTCATATTGCCCCGAGTTATGCCCCCACATCCAAAGATGATCCCGCAGGGTGTTCTCGTAGGGGATACGGCCTTTGCCTGTCGTGGCCAGGAGTGGATTGCCCGAAACCAAACCGCTGGAAGCGGCCAGGGCGGTCGCGGTAAGAAAGTCGCGTCGATTCAAGTCGTAATTTTTCATGATAGAGTTCTTTCCTTTCGGTTGTGTTTAACGATAAACAATCAGTTCACATTTTGTGTTCGTTCGAAACGGTACATATTACAGGTGCATATTATAATGGAGGA
>JAQVID010000001.1 GCA_028695865.1 Thermoguttaceae bacterium
TGGCGATTTACAATTTGCGTCCTGAACTGCTTGCCGCCAAACCGATGGCCGTGTTGCGGACCATTACGGATTATTTCCTTGGGTCGTCTCTCGGGTCCGTGACCGTCATTGCGGTGATTATTCTGGCCGTGACTTCAGGCGATACGGCTTTGCGGTGTTGCCGTTTGACGGTTGCCGAACAGTTCAAGTTTCCTCAAATTAAATTGCCAAGCCGCCTGGCAATTTGTATACCGCTGTCGATACTGGTTGTTGCTCTGCTTGCCTGGTCCAACGCAAACGAAGAAACGTTTAATATTCTTTGGCGATATTTCGCCTGGGGCAATCAGGTCCTGGCCGTCATGACGCTTTTGGCGGGAACGGTTTGGCTTTATCGAAGCCGCAAACCGATTTATATCGCATTGGTGCCCGGGGCGTTTATGCTATTTGTTGTTACGACGTTTATTCTGTGGACGTCGACCGCAAAGAACGGGCCGATGGGATTCGGTTTGTCGCTTAAAACGTCATACATTATCGCAGGCGTGATTTCCGCGGTTCTGATCGGAGTCGTACTGATTACCGCCGTCTATCGCCGCAAACTTGACGACAAGGAAGAAGAAAAACGATCAGAACTTGACCTGCAGGCCGGGCGATCAGCGGACGACGATTCTCTGGCAGGCTGATGTTTTCGAGACCTTGTGCCATGCACCATGTTTTTCTGCCGCGTGTACCGTTTATGGTCAGTGGACGGGATACGCGGATCGTATAGCACGAAACGTGGATGATTCAAATACCTTTGTTTATTACCATGATAACTTAACTTTTCTTTCCTGACGAATTCAACGATGTTCAAAAAGACGTTAATTACCCGAAATGCGTGTATCCTGTTTGCGGGACTTTTTGCGCTCATGCTTTGGACATCGTGCCTCATGCCACTCACTTGGGATGAAGGGAACGCGATTCTTCGTTCGGAAACAATGGGAAATTGGCTCTCCTTATTTTGGAGTCGTGACGCGGATACCGCTTCACCCTTCGCGCCAGAAACAATTAGCAAGTATTGTACGCAAACAAATCAGATCGAAGGGCATCCGGCGGGGTACGTTCTTCTTATCGCAATGGGCAACAACGTTGTTCAAGCGACGCGGCTGTCATGTTTGCTTGACGAAAAAACATGTTATCGATTCGGGGCGATCTTTCTTTTCTGCATTGCCTTGACTGCCGTTTTTATTCGAGTGGGCAAGACGTTTAATCAAACGGCAGGCCTGTTGTGTGTATCGTGTATTGTCCTGATGCCGCGAGTATTTGCCCATGCGCATATTGCGGCGTGCGATTCGCCCTTAATGAGCTGTTGGCTTTTGGCCTGGGCTCTTTTCGATACGGCTCTAAAAAACAAACGCGGCGTGATTCTTTGGGGTATTGCGACAGGCTTGGGTTTTTCCATGAAATTTCCACGCTGGATTATCCCCATTCATTCCATTATATTTGCCGCGTGGGAAGTTGTCCACAGGCGACCTTTTGGAAGAATTGCCCGGGCATTTGTGATTGGTTTTCCCGTTGCCGTGATTATTTTTTATCTGCTCAATCCGGGCTTGTGGAGCGATCCTGTTACCGGTTTCGTTGAATTTTTCAGGCTCAATACTCATCGCGACACCAATTATAATATTCCGATCGCGTTTTTGGGAACGCGGTATACATTGGTTTATCCGCTTCCGTGGTACAATACACTGTTTTGGGCCGCGATTACAATACCATCCGGCTTTTTGTTTTTCCTCGTTTGTTTCGTTTACAGGAGTTGCTTTGGGGTTGGGCGGAAAGATATGGGCCAATCGGATTGCGTCGAGCAGATCGTTCGGAATCGTTTGGTTCTTTTGACGGTGTTAAACTTTTTGCCGCTTATGATTATTCGCGCCCTACCAGGTACTCCGGTTCACGATGGCGTGCGTTTGTTTGTCGCCGCGTTTCCGTTTGCCGGAATCATGGCCGGGCTGGGTGCTGTTTGGCTTTGGGAGGGAAACCGTCTGAATGACCAGGTTCCATTGAGGTCCCAGGTCGCCGCGTCTGATCTGGATGTTCAGGATTGCCAACCGGTACGGCATTGCAGCGCGCATCCGCGATTCATACTGTTCCGGCGAGTGGGTGTTGTTTGCATTCTTTTGGGAAGCGTCTTTAATCTCTGCTGGTATTCACCGCAATGGCTTTCGTATTATAACCTTTGTATTGGTGGTCTGCCGGGAGCCGTTCGTTCCGGGATGGAAGCGACTTATTATTGGGACAGTCTGGACGACGCAACCATGAATTGGATTAACAGCCATGCCCCGGAGTATGCAAAGGACAAAGCCGATTACATCGTCTCATTCAACCAGTATTCCCGTGACACATTGCGCGTTTTGACTCGCTGGGGTAAACTTAAAGTTCCTTGTGTCAATCATGCCGTTTCGGACAATACAGCATTGAGCGTATTTCAATGTCGCGCCGGTCTTCTCGGCGACGCTGAAAACGAACTGTTTCGAACGAGCAAGCCGGTTTACCGTCAAGCGTTGAACCGTCAGGGGCCGGGACCGTGGAACTTATACCGTGTTCCGCTCATTAAAATTTACGAAACGAAAGATTATATTCGTGGACTGCCGGACGATTCGTCCCGGATTTTGGAAGCGGACGAAATGCTTGAGTATATCCAAAAGCCGGATTCCCCCAAATCGGGAGTGGTCAAGCCCCCGGATTCCCAACCAAAGAAACATTGATTTAACAACAAAACAACCCTGACTCAAACCGAGCAATTTTATTCGGAGCAACTTATGGCACCACATTTTATTTTCGAAATGAACCGCGTTTCAAAACGCTTTGGCGAAAAAACAATCCTTAGTAATATCAGTCTGTCTTTTTACTATGGGGCCAAGATTGGTATTGTCGGCGAAAACGGTGCCGGCAAATCGACCCTGCTTCGTATTATGGCGGGCCTTGACCGCGATATCGACGGTGATGTCTCCATGGTGAAAGGAATGACTGTTCGCTACGTTGCGCAGGAACCCGATCTTGATCTTGACGCAACCGTCCGCGATAATCTTCTGTCCGCTCTGGCTCCGATCCAGGCGAAAATCGACCGCTTCAACGAAATCTCGATTGCCATGGGCGACCCGGATCAGGCCGATAATTTCGACAAGCTTATGGAAGAAATGGGCCGGCTTCAGGAAGAAATTGATCACGTTGAAGGTTGGGAGCTTGACCGCAAAATCGACATGGCCGCCGACGCTCTTGTTCTTCCGCCTGACGACGCGATTGTTCGCACGCTTTCCGGAGGAGAACGACGCCGGGTCGCGCTATGCAACGCACTCCTGTCGCGGCCCGATCTTTTACTGCTCGATGAACCGACGAATCACTTGGATGCCGAAACGGTTCAATGGCTCGAAGGTACCCTGCGCGATTATCCCGGTACGGTGATTATCGTCACTCACGACCGATATTTTCTCGACAACGTGACGAAATGGATTCTGGAAATCGACAATACCCGCGGATTGCCGTTCGAAGGAAATTATTCTTCCTGGCTTGCACAAAAAGCCGAATTGCTTCGAGTCGCCGAAAAACAGGAATCTCAACGACAGCGAACACTCAAACGCGAACTGCAATGGATTCAAATGGCGCACAAGGGCCGATTGCAAAAAAATCAGGCTCGTGTCAGCGCTTATGAGAAACTTGCGTCGGAACAAAAATTGGACGATAAGAGCGACGCGATTATACAGATTGCGCCCGGCCCACGCTTGGGGGAAAAAGTTCTGGTCGTCAACGATGTGTGTAAGAGTTTCGAGATTGGCGGAGTCAGGACGACCCTGCTGGACCATGTTTCGTTTACCGTTCCCCGTGGAGCGATTCTCGGTGTGATCGGTCCCAACGGCGTTGGAAAAACGACGCTCTTCCGCATGATCGTCGGTCAGGAAACGCCGGACGCCGGGACGATTGAACGAGGCTCTACGGTGCAATTGGCCTATGTCGATCAGCACCGCGATTCACTCAACGACGAGAACACGGTCTTTCAGGAAATTACCGATGGTAAAGATCGAATTGAACTTGGTCCGATTGAAATGAATTCGCGGGCTTACGTTTCACGTTTTAATTTCCGTGGAACCCAGCAGCAGCGTCTTGTTGGTGTTTGTTCCGGCGGTGAGCGCAATCGTGTTCATTTGGCCAAACTGCTCAAAAGGGGAGGCAATCTCATTCTACTGGATGAACCGACCAACGACCTCGACGTTTCCACTCTCCGGGTACTCGAAGATGCGCTCAACGAGTTTCCCGGCTGTGCAATTGTAATCAGTCACGACCGTTTCTTTTTGGATCGAATTTGTACGCATTTGCTCATTTTCGAGGGAAACGGCAAAGTTCGCTTTTTCGAAGGCGATTTCACGCAATACGAAGAGATGCTCCGTGCCCAGGACCCGAATTACGGTCAAAATCGTCGCGCGAAGTATCGTAAAATTCCTTCATGAGGATCAAAATAAACAACAATGGGAATCATTCGTCAACCGCAGCCGGTACTCCTGCTGATTGCCGCGTTCAGTCCGGATATGAACGTGCTTAATCAAGGCAAGCTTCTTGCCACGGACACCTTTGGCCCGCTTTATGCCGAAAGCGAGCTGTTTCGTTTCGACGAGTTTACCAATTACTATGATGAAGAAATGGGACCCGTCTTGTACAAACAATTGTGGTGTTTCGACGCACCCATTCTGCCCGATGCGCTTGCCCGAATCAAAGTGCAAACCAATGGCTGGGAAGAAGAGTTCGCCGAGGCGTTTTCCGCATCGGTGAACTCGCGCAGGCCGCTCAATCTTGACCCCGGTTATATCGATCCGGGCAAGCTTATTTTGGCTTCGACAAAAGACCATGCCCATCGGATATATCTCGGTCGCGGAATCTTTGCGGAAACGACGCTCATGTACACGCAAAAGCATTGGCAAGCTCTGCCGTGGTCGTACCCCGACTACCAAAGTCCAGGGTACCAGGCGTTTTTGAGCCAATGTCGCGAACAGATAAAAAAACTGCGAACAGAAACTGCCCGAGCCGGTCATGGAACGAAAAAAAAGGAGAAATGACGGCTTGCGTTCGTGAAGACGATCAGGTCTGTTGCAACGGTTTTTGTAAAAGAACAATTCATCGATATCGCCAAGGAAACCGCTTGTTTGAGCGGTTTCAAAAACACGTTTACAAGAGCCAAAATCGTATTGGCCATGCCGCGAACACAAGTACGCATTGACCAACGGCTTGAGCTTCCGCGTTTCTTCAGGCGACTTGTGATGGTCCGCGAAAACCGGCCCTTGCCAAATCTCAACAGGAACCTGATCGCTTTCAGAATTGATACATTCCGGACCAAGGAGTGAGGAGTGTTTTCCGTTTTCAGAAGGCAACCGGGGAACAAGTCGCCGAAAATCAAGAAATCGGAAGAATGGGAAGAATCGGCCGTAAAAAGAGACCATTCAAAATAGTCATGATTGTGAGAAAGACCATGTACGATAAAACCGTTTTAATTACCGGAGGGGCCGGGTTTATAGGAGCCAATTTCGTCCCTTTTTTCGTCGAAAAATATCCTCAATATCGTGTTATTGTCCTCGACAAATTGACCTATGCCGGAAACAAAGACCATTTGAACAAATGCCTCAACCGGGAAAATTACTTGTTCATTCAGGGCGATATTATTGATCGGCCCGCGGTGGAAAAAATCTTTCGCCAGGAGCATATTACCGACGTTATTCATTTCGCCGCGGAGAGCCATGTTGATCATTCCATAACGGGTCCGCAGGCTTTTATCGAAACGAATTTGCTCGGGACCTTCACGCTGCTCGATTTGGCAAGGCTCTATTGGCTCGACGGTCCCAATAAAACACGACCGGGATTCGAAAGAAGCCGCTTTCATCACATCTCGACCGATGAAGTCTATGGAACGCTTGGTCCCGAAGGCTTCTTTTACGAGACGACTCCTTATGCGCCTAATTCCCCTTACTCCGCGTCGAAAGCCGGTTCTGATTTTCTTGTTCGGGCATGGCACCACACGTACGGCATGAATGTTACGACTTCAAACTGTTCAAACAACTATGGCCCCAAACAGCACCCCGAAAAACTGATTCCCAAGATCGTTGCCAACGCCATGGCAAATATTCCCATTCCCATCTACGGAGACGGCGGAAATGTTCGTGATTGGCTTTACGTACTGGATCACTGCCGGGCAATCGATTTGATTTTTCATCACGGCCGCAGTGGCGAAACTTACAATGTGGGTGGACACAACGAAAAAAGCAATATCGAAATTGCACAAACCATCTGCAAAATTCTTGACCAAAAACGTCCTTGCAAAACAGGTTCCTATGCCAGGCTTCTTGCCTTTGTCGAAGATCGGGCCGGCCACGACCGACGATATGCTATTGACGCGACGAAAATTCAATCCGAACTCGGTTGGCGTCCACAGGAAAATTTCGAATCCGGAATTGTAAAAACCATCGACTGGTTGCTTTCCACCATGTCGCCCGTACAATGAGCCGCCGCAACGGGAATGAGTAACGGGAATGTACGAATGGAATGATTCTCCGCAGGTCGCGACATATTCACGCTGAAGAGCAAATTTTCGCGCTTGGGCTTTTCTTCTTGGCATAACAGACGCAAACGGCATGAAAACAGAGAAAAGGGAAAAGACACCCATGGAAAAACACAAGGTCCATTCTTCTTTTCTTTGGGTGTAGCCTTGATTTTGCGTTAAATTGAGCAAGTGCGACAACCGGGAGAACCTTTGTATTTTTCCAATTTCCCCCTCGCGATACGAAATATTCATGTTGACAGTTCCGCCCAGTTCGTTTACAATAGGATCAGCCTTTACGGCAACCTTTTTTTGCTGCTTGGAATAAATTGTCGTTATTTTGTTCATATACGCAAAAAGGAGGTTTTTAATCAAGCCCATATTCCGATATTTGCGTTTTATTTCACGTGTTTTATCCAGCTTAACAAAAAAGTTCAGCACAATTGAGGCAAGACCCATTTATAATAATGGATAAGGCAATCATCGCTAAATTTCGGGACATTCAGGGAAAGAGATGGAACGGCATGGAAGAGACCGATACGAGTATTGAGGGAAAAGTGGAATATCTATGTTCCTGTGTTGATAAACTTCGACAGGCTAAAGTTCTTGTCGTGGGCGATATCATGTTGGATATCTTCATGTATGGTTCGGTAGACCGAATTTCACCGGAAGCACCTGTTCCGGTCTTCCGATTCAAACAGCAGAAAGAGATACTCGGTGGAGCAGGCAACGTTGTCGCCAATCTGACCTCACTGGGATGTCCTACGTCGTTTATTGGTATTATTGGCGATGACGAAGAAGGCCAAAAAATTGTCAAACTTCTCGAACAGGACCATTGTAAAGATTATTCCCTGGCCCTGAAGCAGCATTTAACGACGGTAAAAACCCGTATTATTGCCTCCCATAATCACCTGCTTCGTTTAGACCGTGAAGTTCCTGTCGCCAATATGGAATCGATATGGCCGAAACTCTTGGAAAATATCGTTCAGGAAGTTCCCAAGGCGGATATCGTCCTTTTATCCGATTATGGAAAAGGTCTCTTTTCGGCGATAACAACTCCCTTTATTGTCGATATATGTCATCGTTTCGAAAAGCCTGTTCTCGTTGATCCAAAGGGAAACGATTACACGAAATACAATGGAGTAACGCTAATTAAACCGAATCTGAAAGAGTTTCAAGAGGCCACAGGCATGACCTTCGACCCGACTTCCAAAAACTTCCACGATGAAGTCTGTCGAGGGGCTCGAATGCTCTTCGACCGATGTCATATCGATAAACTGTTAGTAACTTTGAGTCAATATGGAATGCTGTGTGTCGAGGAAGCCGCTCCGCGTGAAGTATTTCAGATTCCGACGGAGGCACGGGAAGTTTTCGATGTATCCGGGGCGGGCGATACGTCGTTTGCCATGCTTGGCGCGGCTCTGGGTGCCGGTATCCGTATTGTCGATGCCATGGCTCTGGCCAGCGTAGCTTCCGGTATTGTTGTTGGTAAATTGGGAACTTCCTCCGTTTCTCTGGAAGAGCTTAAAACCGTGTTGGCACAACGCATATCCACCGCAAAACCGATTTTCGAACGTCAAAAATTATGCAGTCGAAATGAAATCAATCGGCTACTGGCTCCACTGCGGAAACAGGGAAAAACGATCGGCTTTACCAACGGTTGTTTTGATTGTCTCCACCAAGGACATCTTCACTCGTTTCAGCAGGCGAAAAAAGAATGTGATATTCTGGTTGTTGGTGTTAATTCCGATGCTTCGATCAAACGTTACAAGGGCCCGGACCGACCGATTCAGGATGAAGTCACGCGCGCGTCAGTCGTTGCGGCACTGGAGTACGTCGATTTCGCCGTCATTTTCGATGACGATTCCGCCGGACCGTTGGTTGAATTAATTCGACCGGATGTTATCGCCAAAGAAGGATATACTCTCGATAATTGGCCGGAAGCGCAAAAAGTTCTCTCCTATGGTGGACGTGCTGTCACACTGAAACGGGTTGAAGGTGCTTCCACAACCAGGCTCGTTGAAAAAATGAAAGGACAAAAGTAAAAATGGATATAGCCCGGGAATTTGGCATGATAACGGACGCTTTTTCCCAGTTACATGAGTTGTCCCCTCAAATCGGCAGAATGATCGATCTATGGATAGAATCGCTCAAAAATGAAAAAAAGATCATGTTTTGCGGCAACGGCGGCTCGGCGTCGCAATCGCAACATCTGGCCGCGGAACTGGTCGGGCGTTATAAAATCGACAGGCCTGCCATGAACTCAATTTCTTTAACGGTCGATACCTCGGTATTAACCGCCGTTGGTAACGATTATGGTTACGACGATGTTTTTCGTCGTCAGGTGGAAGGACTCGGCAAACCCGGCGATGTTCTGGTCGGACTCTCAACCAGCGGTAACAGCAAAAATATTGTTCTTGCCTTTGAACAGGCGCGTAAACAAGGAATTGTAACCATTGCTTTAACCGGTAGAAATCGATGCAGAATGAGCGAGTTGGCCGATTTGACCTTGTCCGTTCCCGCGACAGCTTCGAATAGTATTCAGGAAATGCATTTAATGATCGGCCATTTCGTCTGTGGAAAAGTGGAGTCTTTTTTCTATGGCAAATAAGGCCCTTTTTCTTGATCGGGACGGCACAATCAACGAGGACCTCGGATTCGTGCATCGTATTGAGGATTTTCGGTTTATCGACGGTATTTTTGAATTGTGCCGTCGGGCCGAAAAGAATGGTTTTTTGATCATTGTCATTACCAATCAATCGGGAATCGAACGCGGCTATTTTACAGACGACGATTTTCAGCAACTGACCTCCTGGATGAAGGAACAATTCAAAGACCATGGCATTACGATTACAGACGTTTTCTACTGTCCTTTACTTTCCGGCGAGGATCGCAAGCCTCATGCCGGAATGTTTGAAAAAGCAAAGCAAAAATACAATATCGATATGGCCGCGTCCATGTCATTAGGAGACAAGGAACGCGATATCGAGGCTGGAATCAATGCCGGTGTCGGTACCAATATATTATTATCAAATGAATCAAAAGCTGATATCGTTATTAAAAGTTTAAAGAATTTGGCGTCATATCGCCTGTCAGACGAAGAAATGAGAGAGAGAAAATGATTATAGTAACGGGCGGAGCCGGCTTTATCGGCTCTAATATTTTAGCCGGACTTGAAGATTCCGGATATAAAGATATTGTGGTCACCGATTGGCTGGGAAATGAAGAAAAATGGAAGAATATCGCAAAACGTAATCTTGCCGACGTTGTTGAGCCGGAACAAATGACCGATTTTCTTCTCAAATATCAAAAAGATATTACAGCCATCGTTCATATGGGTGCTATTTCAACAACAACGGAACGGGACGTCGATCTTTTTGTTCGGAACAATATCAATTTAACCTGGAGTTTATGGGAATACTGCCGCGATTACCATAAACAGTTTATTTTTGCTTCGTCAGCGGCGACCTATGGCGCGGGCGAATGTGGTTTCGACGACGATGCTTCCTGTACCTACCTGAATCGTCTTCGTCCTTTAAATCCCTATGGCTGGAGTAAAGCGTTTATCGACCGTAAAATCGCCTCGGTTCTGGCCGCGTCGGGTAAAACGCCTCCACAACAAGTCGGGCTGAAGTTCTTTAACGTTTACGGACCGAACGAATATCACAAAGGGGGGCAAAAGTCGGTTATTGCCCACATATTTCCCCAAGTAAGAAATAACGACGAAGTCCTTTTGTTCAAATCATATAATAAGGACTATGCCGACGGGGAACAACTTCGCGATTTCGTCTGGGTGGGTGATATCGTTCATGTTATTCTATGGATGCTGGCTCATAAAGACGTTTCCGGTCTGTTTAATGTAGGCTCGGGCGAAGCGCGGTCATTTTACGATCTGGCCAAATCAACTTGGGATGCTATGGGAAAAACACCCAAAATCGGTTATAAAGATATGCCGGACGGACTTCGCGCTCAATATCAATATTATACAAAGGCAGTTTTAACAAAACTTCGGTCCGTCGGATATACCCGGGACATGACCCGATTGGAAGACGGTGCTCGAAAATACGTTTGCGATTATCTTAATCGGGAAGACCCCTATTTGTAATCGTATAAAGCCAAAGTATAAAGCCAAAGTATAAAGCCAATCGCCATTCCAGACTTGACTTCACCTTGTAAGGAAGCGAGTAAAAAGGTTTGTGTTCAAACCTTTTTTACGGAAGCCCCTGAATTCGTACAAGGTTAAAGAGCACGGGCGTCCTTGTCCTGTATATTCCATTTACCTAATATGATTTCCGGAATATGAGGATCACAAGGACGGTCCAATGTTGTCGGGAAAAATTTATCGGTCGGTACAAACGAATGGTCGCACCGTCGCACGTAGGTTGCTTCCAAAGTCATTGGAAGAAAACAATGTCCAAACCATTTTACACCCCCAAAATTATTGGGGTGAAGATAAACGAGTTGATGGGTCCGATTGAGTTTTTCAATCGCAGATAACATATCTTGATTATAGGGACTGTTGCCTATACCATGAAGCTCAAACACAATTTGTGAAAATTGATTTAATGTTATTTCTGACACTTGGTTGAAGACATCCCATTCACAGCCTTCAACATCCATTTTTAGAATTAAATCGCGCCGATTTTCATGATGATTATCTTGTATTAATTCTTCCAGTGTTTTACAGTTTGAAATTTGTTTTTTACCTGTCACTCCCGTTTTGAAAAAATGAAAATGTTCGTTTTCGACAGGAAGAGCATCGATAGTATGATCATACATAAAGAGTTCAAGACCATGCTGTACCATATCCATATCCCAGGAAACATCTTGCTCAATTCCTATGCTGTAGGCAACGGTTCCCGGTTGTATTTGATTGAACATAACGTACCCCCCGTCCCGGGAAGCCCCGATGCGGACAAAATTGTCCGATTGATCCTTAACGTCCATTACATGAAGTATTTCCCGTATTGTCTTCAGCCAAGCACAATCGTCATCCCGTGTCGGTTTATCCGTGGTAAAAGGCCCTAACGTCGAAATGTAATTTAATATATCCGAATTCTGATGTATATGCGGGGGTGCGTTGAATGAACTCAATACAAGACTGTTATTCAGTATGATGCCAAATGACTTGTTAGCGGGCCAACCATATTTGATATCTTTTAAATCCTGTTCGAGTAAATGAAATGTCCCTTTTCTTCGAGTTTCATAGGAATGGCCAAAAATAGTTACCACATTATAATACTGATGTTTTTCAATGGAAAAAAGTTTATTAAACCATGACATAATATAACCCTTCAGATATCCCCTATTACTTATCCTGAATTGAGCTGACCATCGTAAGGAAACAGTCAAGCAAATAGTCAGGATGATACTGTCGTTTTTTTCGTTGTATAACGTAATTGTAACCGTTCACGGCGATCTTGTCTTTTCTCTCGAAAAGCACGCCTTGAATCTCTCATGGGAGTATAGCAGAATCAACTAGGCGTGTCAAGGTTTTATCCTGATACTGTCCTGAGAATGGCGAAATAATTCAAAAAACTGTCGATAAGCAGGTCTGTTCCTGCCGAATTGAGGCATATGGAAGACCCAAACGACATAAAAATCAGGAAGCTTAAAGCGACAAATGCCAAGCTTACCGCTACGACGATCGGGCTTACAGAATAAGTCGCGAAGCTTACGAGGAACTTGTCGAATTGTTCAAAGCCGCCGTCGTCGCGTGCCGTCTCACCGCCCAAGTTCCCCGACAAACACAAAATACACAAGCAAGTGTTTTCTGTGTTTCCTGTATTGTTCCCGTCCGCGGCTTTCAAAAAATTCCTCGGCCGAAACCATATGAATGATATGTTCGATTGTCTTCGTCCGGGTGATCGGCCCGCTTGAGAATGTCAAGGACTTCAGCGGCCGATTCAAACGTAAACTCAAACCGAACGACGTCAATTCCCCAGCGAAGAATGCGCCCTACCGAATTAACGATGTCCAGAGCAATACCGTCGTAAACCGTGGAGCCGGTCAAGTGCTGCCCATCGTCGTACCAAAAGGAATTCCGAACGACGGTAATCGGGTGATCGTCATGATTGGCAAGCGAAACAACAGGTTCATCGAAAAGCGTTTTTCGCGTGTACATGGCGGCCAAATGGCCGTAGACCGGAAGTCCAAGTTTCAGGCTCGGACGATTCAGGCCGGATGCAATTTTTCGCGCCGTTTCTTCCGAAATTTCCGGCGAAAGGAACAGCGTCGATAGACCGTTCAGCGAATCGGCAAAAAATCTTGCTGCCCTAATATTGGCGATGTTAAAAGTCCAATCGGCGGCAAAGGGCATGTCTCGTTTCTCGTACCAGAGCAATTTTCGCAGGGACGCGGCAAGCGGCAGGCCCTGTTCCCGTTTTGTATGGGTTTCGTCCATTTCGTCGAAATCAACACACCGGGCAGACCTTGCAATATTCGGAACACCGAATCGTTGACATGCCTCAAATTGCGCGTTTGTCCGCACCACGGCGAAAAAGCTGTGTACGCGTTCGCCCGGTCCGACAGGCGTGCCGGGAGTTACGACCGTTCCCGGAGCATACAACGAAGAAGCGGACGAAATCATGGTATCCGGAACCTCGTCCGGGATTTCGATTCCCAAGTCGGGGTCCCTTGTTTGGGGCGTTGAAGTTGTTCGCCGAAATGATTCCACGATCTTCTTTTCCAGTTCCGAAGAACAGGTCTGCCGGAGCGAATTGAGAATCGACTTCGGGACGAACGCCTTACCATCGCTTTCGATACGACAGTTGGCAAGGTAGAACGGAGTCTGGCCAAACCGATCAAGTGACTGCCGCAAATCATCGGCGGTCGTCAAACGCTTTTGAGCCGGGGCAAGACGTTCCGCGGTTTGACTTTTGACCGCAATTTCACCTTTGCGAAGTGTCAGCTCCAAGGGCTGATCAATTTGGGCCGTCAGAGTTGCTTCGATGGGAATGAATCGCTGAACCTGTTCGAGTTCACTTGTCAAATCACGATTGAGTTCATAGTCGGACGTCTTGTAGACGAACGCGGTGTCCGGCGGGGGAAAATGTTCGAAACGAACACGCTGACCCGCTTGGGCAGAGTCAACCTTTTGGAGAATTTCTCGTTTGCCGTCATGAAGCAAATCAATCCAACTGACGTTGTGACCACCAAGCTTATTCAGTCTGGCATCGAGATAGACAATGCCGTCGCCATTGCGTACCGGGGCGGAAAGTGTGATTGCTCCATTTGACACGCGGCCAATCTCCACGCCGAAGTTGGACGAAAATCGCGAATTGATCATATCGGGATCATGTTCAATGAAATATCCCTTTGCATAGCCGCGATTAAAGATTCGCTCGATCCCATGATTACCGGCAGTGGGCGGGTCTGATTTGAGAGCCAGTCGAATGCCGCTTGTGTACGGACTTCGCGAACCGTTATCCCCATGAGCGTCCTGTTCCGCAATCGAATCGATCAGTCGCCGATAGTGAAGGACGGCCTCATAAACATAATTCGGTGATTTCATGCGTCCTTCGATTTTAATCGATTCGACTCCCCAATGGCTCAATTGGGCAATGACGTCACGACCTTGCCATTGATCTTTGAGTGAAAGGAAAAAGCCTTCCGCAATTTCATCTTCAATCGGTGATTCGTCGGGCAACCGGCCTTCGAGACTTGAACGGATTTTTCGCCAAAGGTGTCGGCAAGGCTGGGCACAGGCTCCCCGATTACCGCTGCGACCTCCGATAAAACTCGATAACAGACACTTGCCACTGCAAGCCAGGCACAATGCGCCAGAGGCAAAGACTTCAAGTTCAATCGACGAATGTCGGGCAAGTTCAGCGATTTCATTACCGGACAATTCGCGAGCCAAGACGACCCTTGCAAAACCTTGCGATTGCAAAAACTGTAATTCGTCGAGCGAAACGACCGACATTTGCGTTGAAGCATGTATTGGAAGTTCGGGGAAAAACGAACGCAGCCAACGGGCAACGCCGAAGTCTTGAACAATCACCGCGTCGAGACCGGCGTGATAAAGCTTTTTGATCTGGGGGCCCACGGTGTCCAGTTCCCGTTCGGACATGATCGTATTGAGAGTCAAGTGAACCGTGGCGCCAGCACGGTGGGCCTGATCGATGGACTTGCAATATTCATCACAGGAAAAATTCCCGGCGAAGCGACGGGCACCATAGCCGGACAGCCCCATGTAAATTTCGTCGGCTCCGCCTTTGAGAGCCGCTTCAAAGCGAGCTTGATCGCCAGCGGGCGCCGTAATTTTGATAATGTGTTGCGTCATGGATCATACCGTTTAAAAATGAAGCCAACCGATGGAGTTGAGAAACGCGACAATAATACCCACCGGTGAAACAAAGCGAACAAAAATTCCCCAAATAATCGCAAGCGTAAAGATATGCGGCTTGGCTTGCGTAATCGGATCGTCTTTGAGCCCGGCGAGCAGAACAAAAAAGTTCGCGTCGGGCACCTGTTGACCGCCTTTGCGAATTTCGTCAATCGCAAACCGTGTACCCCAAATCCAACCGACGAAAACGGCGATCCCCAAACCACCCAGCGGCAGAAGATAATTGCTTGAAAACGTATCGGCCATGGCAAACGCGCTGTCATTGGCACTGCCGAACGCCCAAATAATCGCATTTTGGAGCCAAGTGAAACGATCCCAATTATCGACACTAAGAGTACACACGACGCCGGCAATCGACACAACGATCGTCGTCCACAAGACAGCGACATGACGCTTGATTTTGAATTCGTCCATGAGATACGCAGTACATACTTCGAGCATACTGATACTACTGGTCAAAGCGGCAATAATAAGGAGCAGGAAGAAGATTGAACTCCACAGCCAACCGAGATGGTCGCCGATCAGATTGAATGTAATTGGCATGATTTGAAAGACGAGTCCCGGCCCGCATTCCGGATTCATTTTCATCGCGAAAACCGCCGGAAAGATTGCCAATCCGGCGATCATGGCAATCAAGGTATCAAGGAAAACGATATAAGCACTGGCCGAGAAAATATTCTTTGTTCTTTCGAAATAGCTACCGTAAGTAATCATGGCACCCATTCCGAGACTCAGCGAGAAAAACGCGTGCCCCAGCGCGATAAGAACTCCGTTGGGCGTTAGTTTGGAAAAGTCGGGAGAAAGGAGAAACCGAACACCTTCGCGAGCCCCGTCAAGAGTGAGACTTCGCATGACAAGAATCAGCAGCAGGACCAAGAGCAAGGGAAGCAGAAATTTGCTTGCCAGTTCGATTCCGTTTCGAATGCCAAACCAAACGACGGCACCTGTGAAAAGCATGAACGAAAGTTGAAAGAACACAGGCCAAAACGCGTCGGAACTTAACGAGTTAAACGTCTGACTGGCCGCTTCGACCGTGGTAAAATCAAGGTTCAGTGTAATACCTTTAAAAAAATAGGCTATGGTCCATCCGCCGACCGTACCATAATACGACATGATAACAACAGGCGTAAACACACAAACCAGACCGATAACAGCCCAACCGTAATAAAGACCGCCAATACCGAGCAGAAAAAATATTCCTGAAAGACCGAAACGGCCAAAGCAAAGAAGTCCGCAAGCCAAAAGCAGGAAAAGAATACCAAAAGACGAGGTTGACCTGGACGCGTTTGGGGCAAGCTGTCGAAACGCTCCAAAGGGATTCTGTTGTGTATTTCGTCCCAAAGTAATTTCGCAGATCATGACCGGAAGACCAATGATCAAAATACACGCCAAATAGATCAAGACAAACGCTCCGCCACCGTTCTCGCCTGTGATATAAGGAAATTTCCAAATATTACCCAGGCCAATGGCCGAACCGGCCGACGCAAGAATAAAGCCCAGATTACCACCCCAGTGCTCGCGCTCAACTATTTGTTTTCCGCTCATTGTTCATTTATCCGTGTGAATAATAATGTATGGTGTGAAATAAAACATGTTTCGTACTCAAGGTATAAAAGTTAACTCATATTGTAACCTCGAAACGGCATAAAATCAAGGGGTATTTCTATTCATGCAACTTCATCGGGCAGGATCAATCAATAGTGGCAACTCCAGGCATGTATTGTTAAAATAATCGCGTTAAATCACACCAGCCTGTATATATAGAAGAGTTTCTTTACTTTCTCCAATAAAAAACCGTGCGATTTTTCCCCCAGTTTAACTTGACATGGCTGAATTTTTCGAGTATTATACAAGTATCATAGCAGTTCCGGGGGGGCAGAAGGAAGACGCGTCTTTTGTCATTGGTCGTTGCGATTATGCCCACCAACGAACATGGGAATCGACTGCCTTAATATACGTAGAGGATACAAAACATGAGATATTGTACATATATTGTTTTTTGCTGCTTCATTGCCTTTTCAATGGGCTGTTCTGGTGAAAAGCGACCGGCGGGCATGCCCGAGCTGTTTCCTTGCGTCATTACGCTGACCCAAGAGGGACAACCGGCGAAGAATGTCGGCATAACTTTGCGAGGCGGTGTCGATTCCACCTGGACTGCCGCCGGAAGTACAGGCGAAGCCGGAAAGGCTGAAATTTTCACTCGTGGAAAATACAAAGGGGCTCCGGCAGGAACGTATAAAGTTGTTTTGCTCAAACGGGAACAGGAACCAAGCAAGCTTGGCCCCGCCCCGCCCGACACGTCGCCGGAATACGAAGCCTATCAGGCAAAGGCGGAAGCGGAAGTACGTCCCACCTTTACGCTGGTCGATCCGAAATATACCAGGCAGAATACAACCGACTTGTCCGTGACGGTCGGACCCGAACAATCGACGTTCACATTCGAAATTGGCAAAACAGTCCGGATTAAAACCCAATAAAAGTTACATACTATACAAAGAAACAAAACAAGGAGTCTGACGATGAAAAAATATTGTGTTAATTTTGAGGAGCGTAATAATCGTGCTTTGGGGTGTTCTCTCAAGGCCCGTGCTTTTACTCTTGTGGAACTTTTGGTTGTGATCGCCATCATCGGTATCTTGATTGCGCTTCTTCTGCCGGCGGTTCAGGCTGCCCGGGAAGCGGCCCGACGCATGGAATGTACGAACAAACTCAAGCAGTTGGGGCTGGCTCTCCAGAACTATCACGATACCAATAATGCGTTTCCGGCCAAAGCCAGTCAGGTCGCTTTCACGAATGGAAGGGTGGGTGATTTCTATTCCGGTCTTATAAAACTTTGGCCGTTTATGGAGCTTCAATCCCGTTGGGAAACTCTTCTTGCCCTCCAGCCAGACAGTAATGTCAATGCGTCCCCTTGGAAGATTAAGGCGTTCGCGAACGCGAGTACAGTGCTTGATGGGACAATCAACGCGTTCGCCTGTCCCTCGGACTCGACCGCTTATGTCGGCGACACGTCGGTACGCGACACTCCGACCTGTTATGTCATGAATCGCGGCGATAGCGTAACGGGAACCCGCAACAACACAAACACTCCTTCTCCTGATTTTATCGGGCGAGCTCTTTTTGTTCATTATTACTGGAACTCCATCGCGACGGTTACGGACGGGACCAGTAATACAGTCGCGTTCGGCGAACAGGTGGTTGGTGTTCGTTTCGAAAAGAAAATCAAAGGAAATCTTGCCTATCAGGCGGTGGACGCGCTTGATCCAGTCAGTTCCTGCGGGCTGAATTCTGGTGTCGTTTCCACAACGGAACCTGGCTTTTACGCTGTTCAGGTCAACAGTCTCAGTCGGGGCTTTCGCATCGCTGACGGACGGGGGTTTTATATCAGTTATAATGCGGTTCTACCGCCCAACAGTCCTTCGTGTGTCAACTCGGCGGACGATATTTCCGACAACGGGGCTTTTTCCTTGTCGAGTTTTCATTCGGGTGGTGTGAATGTTGCACTGGTTGACGGATCGGTCCGATTTATTTCCGATTCGATCAGTGCCGTAACGCCTGGTGTCACGTTTCCTTTGGCCGAAGAACGAAAACTCGGTCCGAGCGATTACGGCCCTTCGGGCTCACTTGCCACGCCACAGGGTGGTGAAACCATTACGCTGTAAAAGCTGTGTTTCCGCTCTGGAGAGCGAAGACTCACTCTCCGCTTGGATGAGTGTGAACACTCGAACCGGGGTAAGCACCCCGAGTTATCCTGATTGAAGTATTTAAAAGCGGGAACATTGTTCCCGTCCTTCGAAAATGTGTGAGCAATATCAAGTGTGGGGCAATATCCGATCCGATGCTTTGGCTTCAACATTGCTTCATGCGGAACGTAAAAAGGTATGCTCCAAATCAAACTTGCGCAAGTATGTAATGGCAAGTTTCCCATACTTTCTAATTGATATAAACGTGCTTTTCAGGGATGAAAAGTAATAAATCCGGCTGCGAGTATCGATCTTCATATATTCTTTTCAGTTTTGACATTTTCATTTTCGACAAGTAAATTAGAATCCCGATTTTGGTTTTTCCAAGTCGGAAGGTGCCAATCAGCTTCATCGGGCGAAACGAACAATTCAGCAGGCACTCATTCGTATTCAAGGAAGCCTAACCATGCCGCGTGACCGCGCCAAATCGGTAAGCGAAATATCTGTAATGGAATCAAAAAATACAAACGATGGGAATCATTAATCGCAGACGCGACAATATATTCTGTATATTCTGTGTAGCAGGATATCCCGTGTAGCATGGCTGTGTATAAACCGAATCGGGAGCAGAGCTGTCGTACACCAAGTTTTTTGGAGTGATTTTATATAATTTGTTTTGTCGAAGGCTATGGACTTGACTCTTTGAACATGATATACTGCAAGCAGAAAGAAAAAGCTTTCAAGCGTGCTTTATAAACAGTTACATAAGTCTGATATTGTACAGAAATAAAGGTGTTGCATGAGTAATGAATTAACGAGTTTTGCGGAATACGTTCACCGGTGGCGAAAAGAGAATTCCGTTCGTGATCCTGAATCTTTGTTTGAATTCGTTCAGGCACAAGCTGATTTGTCCGAAGATCATCGGAAGGCGTTGGCGATTATTCTTATTACGGAAGACTATCGAATTCAGCGTCAAGCCGGATATCCGGTCTATATTGAGATACAGATAGAAGCGTTCATGACGCTTTTTCGGGAAAAAGGTTACTCGCTGTCTGAACAGGAACTAACCTGGAATTTAATCCAGGTTGATATTGAAGTAACGCCGTTCCGACTCTATCAGGAGGACTTTATTGCCCGATTTCCCCTCTGCGTCGATTTGATTGAGGAATACTTTAAGGAGAACGCAAATTTTTTGGCGTCGCGTTTCGGGCATTTATCAGAGGCGGTCAAGGGAACCTCTTCAGCATACGCGCACAAAAACGGCGAGACGCTCTCGCTTTCGGAAGAGTATCGCATATTGGGTCATCTCGGTTCCGGCGGTCAGAAGGATGTCTACGAAGTACGACAGGAAAGTACATCGCAGACACTGGCAATGAAAGAGTTGCGAGACAGTAATCTTTCGGACGAGAGTCAGAAAAAGGCAATGACCTCCGAAGCGCTTCTGCAAGCAAGACTTTCTCATCCGAATATTCCCATTGTGCTTTCGCTGTCGAATGGAGGCGATAAACCGCCGGTTTTTGTCGAACGACTGATTAAAGGCCGGAATTGGCTCAACGTGATGTGGCCGACGAAGTTCGACAATGACCCTGGTCCGCGGCAGGCTCTTTCGCTTGACGAAAACCTTGATATTCTGCTGTCGATTTCGCGTACGCTGGCTTATGTTCATGAAACGCACCGGATTATTCACGGCGATTTGAAACCGGAAAACGTCATGCTCGGTGAGCGTGGAGGACGATTCAACGAGATATATCTTGTCGATTGGGGGTTGGCCGTCTCTTTCGAATCGGAGGAACCGGTTGTTGTGGGCGGCACGATGGATTATATGCCGCCGGAGATATACAGCGCCATGCTCAACCCGGGGATTCCGGCTTCAAGATTTTTGTCGCCGGCAACCGATGTTTTTATGCTCGGCGGGATTTTATATATGATTCTGACCGGAAAGACGCCATACGAAGATACACGATATGAAACAGGAATGAGTATTCGCCAATGCGTCGAAGCAGGAAGGTATACGCCCCTTTTGCCGTCGATGGCCCTTGATCCGCGAACAGGTAAAAAGATTCCTGAAGAACTCATTGATATCGCCAACAAGGCGTTATCCAAAGAGCCAAAAGATCGATACGCCAATGCCGAAGAATTTGCCGAATCGCTTATGCTCTATCGAAAGCGTGCCGGTCTTGCGGAGCGACTTGAAGTTGCGAAGGACACTCTCAAGCAGCTTCAGGAAAACGCGAAGCCGTCCGTAATGGCGCTCATTGAAAGTACAAATGAACTGCGTCTCATTAGGGAAGCGGCGACGGATTCGGACGCAAAAACTCTCTCTTCATTGAGTCGCCATGCCTTACAAACGGAAGAGACTGCCAGGAATCTGCTGCTGGAAATGTCGTTAACCTCAAAAGACTTTGGGCTGACCGAAGCGCAACTTCCTGTCGCGCGTCAGCAGATTGCCTTTCTCGAACAATTTGAAAATCATGAGCCTTTCATTGACCAGAAAACAAAACTTGACAACTTCGAAAAAAGACTGCACTCCGGTCTGGCGGCAAGGCGGCGTGAACGTTTGTTGAAATGGGGGCTGGGGGCCGCGGCCTGTGTGATCGTGTTACTTTCTGTTTTTGTCACGTGGTATGCCCAAAGAAACGCGCAAATCGCCAGAGAGAATGCAAACTACGCGCTAAAAAACGAAGCACAACAGAAAAAAATTAATCAACAACTTGAACACAGTATAGAGTTAAATAAAAAGATTCAAAAACAACAATCGCAAATTATCGAGGAAAAGTCAAATACCCAGGCAAAGGATATAGAGGGGCGCATTGTCGTTTCGAATCGTCATGGTCAGGGAGATTTAGTACTGCTTAATCAGATATCCCAATTACAGCCGGGGAAACAAGAAATATTTTCGCGAGTGCAAGATGCCGCTGTTACATCTCTTTTGCCGGAACAGCATTCTTCTTTTCGCGAAATTATTGACGCGATAACGTTTTCGTCCGATGGGAAAGATTTTGTTGCTCTTTCGCCGGGAGGAATTCTCACATGCTGGGATACCAAATCGCAAGTTTCAAGGGCACGAATTATTTTGAATATACCTGACAATTATTCTCTTTACACAGAAGCAAACCCGCTGTTTGGCAAGGAGGGGATCGCAAAACATATCGCCGCGTCTCCTTTTATCCTGCACTCAACTTACGGGACGGTGAAATTTCTTTCTGACGAATTATCCGTTCAAAAGGAATTTAATGTTCTCGATGTGAATGACTTGTCCCGTGATACCATAGACCAGACAACGCGGTCGGTAATCACCCAAACAGGAATTGGGAATTCATTGACGCTGGCGACGATTGGGAATAAGGGAGATGTCTGTTACTTCGCGCTCGACGACGGCAAGTTACTTGGTTCGTTTCAAGCACAAAAAACGGGCCTGATGTCGCTTGCGTTTTCAGATAACGGGCAGAATGTCGTTACGATTGGAAAGAATGGTTCGCTAGACTATCGCACAGTGGACGGCACACTTCTTCAAACACTCGATATTGGTTTTTCGAACAAACATGATTCGAATTCTCATTTAGTCCGATGTTGCGCTTTGAGCCCGTCGGGGAAGCGTATCGCGGCAGGAAACAAAAACGGAGAAATCATTGTTTGGAATATTCAGGAGAAAAAGCCGATCGCGAAAATGAACGAACCCGATATTCCCGGTACCCTCGAAAACTTTATGAATCGATTTTACTGGCTCGACGAAGAGCGGGTTCTCAGTCTTTGTTTGAATAACCATTATTGCCTTTGGAACCTGTCGCAAATTGACAAGAATCTTGTTCCTGCCTCTCTGCTCATGAAATCGGATCAACCCAATAGTCTTTCCGGCGCGAGCGCCGCGACTTTTTCCAGAGTTAATAAACAACTCCTTGTTGCGGGAAACGATCACTCACTGCGTCTGTTTGATGTGGAAACAGGAAAACAACTCGCCAAAACCGTTGGACTGATCAGGTCACGCGCGTCTATGCTTACCGTTACGGACGCGAAATACTTTCAAACCGCCGATCGGATTTTGGTTGGCAATTTCGGACTTCAGTCTCTGTATTCGATCGATCCGAAGACCTTGCAACCCGATAAAATATTTGAGCCCTATCCCAATACGACGTGGGAGGAAGTTCAGGCAAAAAAGAATTTGCCGTGCTCTATTGCCTGTCCGCAACATGGAACGGAATTTGCGACCGCCTTTTGTTCAGGCGATATCATGATGTTCGATTCGACTCATTCCAAACCAACCCATTGTTTTAAATCGGTCTTCCAACAAGTTGATCCGCGGTCTGGTGATTGCTCCCTGGTGGCCGTTTCTCCGTCCGGAAAATATCTTGCCGCGACATGTATTCAATCGAATGAGATCATTCTGTTCGACCTGAAATTGCGGAAAGAGCTTCGCCGTTTCAGCAAAACGCCAAAGAATGCCAACGTCAAAAATTCCAGTGAAGACAAGGCGTCTGCGTACGTGAGTGCCGTTAGGAAAATGACGGCTGGTTTGATATTCATGAATGATGAGACACTGTTCGAATTGACTACTGACGGTACGTTTAAACAGTGGAATATGACGGAAGACAAACTTGTCAAATCGGTGGAAGTCGGCGAAGCCAATTACGATGTGATGAAATCGCCCGTACTTTTGACAAGTTACGAGCTTTCGCACGATAAAAAGCATATCGCGTTGGGATTTAACGACGGTTATATCAAACTGATCGAATTGAAAAATCTGACAACCGTTTATTCGTCGCTGATTTTGTCTTTACCCATTTCGAATTATAACGGAATCGCTCGCAGTAAAATTGACTCGCTGAATACGGCAAACGCGGCAACCGGACTTGCCTGGTCGAAGGACGACTCCATTCTCGTGGCTTCCTTTGCCAATGGGAAAACAGCACTTATGGAGATGCGTTACAATACGCTCTTTGCCGCGACGACCTCGAACGACAGTGCGGCCATACCCGGGAACTTTCCGGCTCTGTACCCATTCTTTACCCTAAATGACAAAATCATTACGCTTAGTTCAAATGGTGTTTTTTCCCGATGGGACTATCAGCCATCGAAAGAAAAAGCGACCATACTGAAAACCGTTTATGGGGCCGATACACTTTGTCCGCTTGAAACGTCAGGTCAATGGGCAGGCGTTCGTGATACCGGACTGCGACAGTTCGCCTTCTTTGTGTACGAAAACGACAAGGAAAAATACAAAGTGGAGCAGGTCGAAGATTTTCGCCGGTTCGAACCGTCCGCGGACTTGCGATATTTCATTCTCCTTGGCAAGGACGGCAAACTGTCCGTTGTCAGTCAAAAGGATGGAAAACCGGTTGATTATCCCATTATCACAAGCGCGAAGAATACGCCCCAAAACGGCTTTTTGAGAATTGAAATCTCGCACGATTGGCGTTATCTTGCGGCAATTCCCAATGATGAAACAGGTCAAAAAAAATGGTACGGCTCAAAGTATCCCGGAAAGACCTTTTACTTGCTCGATTTAAAAGAATCGGCTCCTGTCTGGAAACTCATTCAACTCGATAATAAGAATCCCATTGTCCAGCTAGCCATATCGCCCGATTCAAAAACAATCGCCGCTGTTGACAGTACGGGAATACTCCGCGTCTTGTCTTTGGACACACGCACTGAACGTCAGCACGTTGATAGTCTGCCGCTTCAGGGTCCGATGGTTGCATGTAATCAAGGCCGTATTCGTTTCGTATCAGATCGGTTTCTCGCTCAATGCGGGGCATCGAAGAGCATTGTGATTTGGGACATAAATAAAATGCGAGCCTTCCAGACCATTGAACTGAATCTGTTCGACCGTCTTGTCAAAGAAATGAACAGTGTCAACGGAATCGCGTCTGTCCCCAATCTGACCGGAAAGCAAAAAGCCCCGGCCTTCGTCGCGGCCGGCATGGACGGTGTTTTACGGTTCTATCAGTACAAGAACGAAGAGGAAAAGTTTGTTTCTGTTTATACCCATTCTTCGTTAAAACTGACAAACCTTGTGAGGATGCCTTTGCTTGATAAAGAACCATATCTAGGATATAACAAATGGCGAAATATTATTGCCTCCGATGTTTCAAATGAAAAAATGAAACAGGATGTTGCCGAACTGAAAAAACTTCTTGGAGAAAAGGAATTCAATGAGATGGAGAGCGAAATTGGAAACAGTGCCGATTCAGAGGGAAATACCGATGCCGGCTTTTTCGTTCGCTCTCCCAAGAATTGGGTTTTCGATCTTGCGTTAAGCGGCGATGGACAAACGCTCTACGTTGGCACATCCGAGGAAGTTCGCTCTTATCGTATGGATGAAATCAATCGTCATATCGAAACACTGCCGCAGAAATGGCAAAACATTGATATTTCCGCCTTGACCGGTCTCATCTATCGACCAGGAAAAGGACTCTATCCACAAGTTGAGAATTACATGCGTAAAGAGCAGTAAAAGACGAAGATGATCCCCTTTTTCTCTTGGAGAAAGAGGGGCTGAATCCAGACCAGATCAAAAGGCGGCAATGGACTCCCCGTTTACCTTCGGAAAAACTCGGAAAACGGGGACATCAGACCGTGCGACGCGAAAAATCATGCAAAAGCAGAAATGTCCCCGAAACGATGCGGATACTTACCGCGAAAGGAACGAGCTTAACGCGATGTTTTCGTGGTATACGTCGACGACATGGGGGCAAGCGTTGTTCCGTCTTGTCCCTGCCAGGGCTTATCGCCGAAATTGACGGTGACGACGACACCATTTGCGAACGTCGTCTGCTGAACCTGACGATCAGGCGTCAAAAAGCGATGGTCAAGCATTTCGACGCCGCCGGCAATGAGCGATGTTTTCTGCGCAAGCCGGTAACTGTCGGCAATTTCGTTCTTGTGAACTTTCCAGAACTTATCATCGAAACGGTACATCGGCGGCGTGGCATAAAGCACATTAAACAGATCTCGTTTTTTCCAGATTTGCGACCTTGCGTTATTAAAGTCGTACCACCAGTTGTAAGCGACCGTGCAGTCGTGATAAACCAGTTCCCAAAGCGGCAGACGATAGTATTCGCCGACACCGTATTTAATCACGTTGGCGGGCGGATCGTCGTCGAAATGCTCCAGCGTTTTGGCGTCTGAAACGACCATGTATCCACCCATGCTCATCATGCCTTCATAAAAATCGCAATAAGGAACCGAGGCATCGCGTCCTGTTTCGCTTCCGCAAACCAGGTGAAACTTATCGCCCATAAGAGCGAGGAGTTTCATTTTCCAGATTCGGCTGTCCGTGCGAGTCATCGGGTGATCGGGATTCCAACATTCGCGCCACGGAGTTGAAGTCGTTGTGTCGAGGAATCGGGCAGAGTAGGGGACTTTGGCCAAATCTTCAGGAATCACACGATTGGCATAGTCAAGCGATTTTGTATCGCAAAGAACATCGCAAGGAATTCGCGGCTTGTTCGGGTCTTTATTGGGAGCGTGCCACCCTTTGGTGTGAGTGCCTTCAGGGTCTTTCCACATAATATCTTTGGGCCATGCGCCTTTGAGATGACTGCCAGGTATCCCCCCCAATTGGGAGTGAAGTGCCGGATCGACCAGGTCCTGATAGATATCGTATCGACTGGTGAGCACATGAGGCGAGCGGTTCATCTCGGCAATTTCAGAGCCCTGTCCGCCTCCGCTCCAAAGAAGATGATCCATTCCCAAGGCGAGCATATCATTGAATACACGCAGCTTGTTATTGCCGAAATACCAAATGTTCGCGGCTCCTTTGAGTCGGGCAAGTCCATCGGTCAGAG
>JAQVID010000231.1 GCA_028695865.1 Thermoguttaceae bacterium
AGCTCCGGGGAAGCCCATTCCACTGTTTCTATTGGGCGTTTCGTGTGCGAAACGTGCTCAAGCCCCAAACCGCGACTTTCAGTTTCTCGGGCCAAACGGTCGTATCATGTTGGGGACCGGCCGTCAGCCGCGATGAGGGAAAAACATGGTCCTGGCTTTACACCGACAAGCACCCCCAATCAGACCACTTCAGTTATACATTCAAAGCGGGCGAGAATCATCTCATTTTCGCCGACGCTCCCATGTATGTCCAATCTGATTTTGACCGATTCTTCAAGACACTGGCCGGAACCGACAAAATTCATCGCGAAGTCTTGTGCAAATCACGAAAAGACCGTGATGTGGAGCTCTATCGATTCGGCTTGACCAGGCAACAGCCTGTTACAGTCGTCTTCACTGCCCGGCATCATGCCCGGGAAACGGCTGCTTCGTATGTACTCGAAGGAGCAATTCAGGAAATCCTTTCCGGAAATGCCGATGGTAATTACCTGCTGGCAAACGCCGCGTTCTACGTCATTCCGTTTGTCGACAAAGACGGAGTCGAAGAGGGGGACCCCGGCAAGAATCGGGCCCCTCACGATCATAACCGCGACTACAGCGAAAAGATTTATCCTTCCGTTCGGGCAATCACCTCGAACGTTCCCAAGTGGAGTCAGGGCAGCAAGCTGATTCTGATTGACTACCACTGCCCGGGACTTCATACGAATCAGTTTTATTTGACGAACTACAAGCCCTCGTACATGCTGGATCAGCTCAATCGACTCGCGGCTCATTTGGTGAAGCATCATCAAGGCGACGGGATTCCGTTCACATCGCAAACCAAGCCGAGTGGAAGCTTGAATCCGGCAATGTCACGGGCCTGGTTCTCATCGCAACCCAACGCGATTTTGGCGGTTACGCTGGAGGTTCCTTTCGCAACGGCTCAAGACGTCATGATTACGCCGGGGAATTTGCGGCTCTTGGGACGCGATTTGGCCAAGGCTCTGTGCGATTTCATTCAAGAGGAACAAACCGGGAAATAATAATGTCCAACGCAAATATTCCGGGTCCGTTGACCGTTTATCGTCGTCGTGCCATGGCGAGTGACTTTGAGGTCTCTTTCAACGAAAACACCACTGAAAACGGGGCCGACGCCGCCTTGACCGCTCTGGACGAAGTTGACCGTTTCGAGTCGATACTCTCCGTCTTCCGGCCTCAAAGCGACGTCTCCCGACTCAATTTGCTCGGGGCCGAAATGAATATTCGCGTTTGTCCCGAACTGCTTCACGCACTCCTTTTGTGTCGTACTCTTTGGGAAGAAACAGACGGAGCGTTCGACATTACCGCTTCCCCTCTTTGGGAACTTTGGGGATTTGCCCGAAAGGAGGGAAATGTTCCCCTTCCCGAAAAAATCGCCGAAACGCTGCTCCATGTCGGTATGCAACCAGTCAATATTCGCGAAGACCTTTCCGTGGTGACGTTCGACCACCCTGATGTAAAAATCAGTTTCGGAGGAATCGGTAAAGGCTTGGCTTTGGACGCCGCGACCGAACTCATGGAGCGTACTGGCGCCGCCAATTTCCTTATTCATGGAGGAAAGAGCAGCGTTGTTGCGCGAGGCGGTCGCAGCGGTGATTATTGTGATTCAGGGAAAAATCGACGAACTTGTTGGACGATCGGTCTGGCGTCTCCCAAACAGCCCGACCAGCGTCTGGCCGAGATTCATTTGCGTAACACGTCCCTGGCGACCTCTGGTTCCCAATACCAATTTTTCCGATACCGCGGTCAGCGTTTGGCTCATATTCTTAACCCTCAAACCGGCTTGCCCGCCCAAGGACTCCTTTCGACCACTGTGATCGCAACCAGTGCGGCCATAACAGACGCTCTATCGACCGCCTTTTTCATACTGGGTATTGAAGGCACACAAAAATATTGCGACAAGCATCCGGAGGTCACCGCGATTTTACTCAAGGAAGCAAAAACGATCAAAGGGTACGAAATTGTGAGTTTCAACGCAAACACAAATGTTGTACAATTTTTGTGATCCCTTGCCTTCGGAAAACAGGGGCAGGTCGCACGGCACGAAAACCGGATTAAACACTGTTTATCAACAAACGGCTTTGTTCGCCTAACGGAGCTTGCGTCTGACTCAATATGATTGGCCGGGAAGGCCGCCGCTTCCAAGCCCAGCCACTTTTACTATATGACAAAATTATAAAATATTTTCTTCCTGTTCACTCTCTGGTGGTTGAGCTGCAAAGCATATTCCGTCAGGCGAAAAATTCCCGCAAGCCCCATACGTGGAGCAAATGAAACAAACGCAACCAAGGAGTGAGCGGTTCAAATAAGTCTCAACACTCCCTTATTCCGGTTGTGCTCGACCTCCCCATACGGGCCAGTCGATCTTACCAGAACGTGCAAATAAATCCCCCCCCCCCTGTGAACGGGCGGCGAAATGTGATAATAATATTGTGATAATAATATAATGAGCGATACGGATAAATCATCCGCGTTTACCATGAAAAGGGCGGTTTCCACGAAGGTCGTTGAACACCTGTCAAATTTTTTGTCAGCACAAATTTTATCATTCTGTAATATATTATTCGTCCTGAAGAACATTTTTTCTGCTGTTATCAGAACTTGTAACTAATATAATTGGGATAAACCGACTTTATTTTCGATTTTATGGCAAAACAGGGCGTTTTATGTTTGACTTTTTCTCATAAGTATCGTAATCTAGATAAGACAGGAAGTTTACATTTTCGGACCGGGGCAATCCACGGCCCGATATGGGAACGATTACGCGATGACACAATCAAAAAACGAACAGTCACTCAAGGAAGATGTTTACAGACATGCACCACTTAAGTGAGAAAGGGATTTAACCCAGGCGTTGCCGTAGGACATCTGTATCGTTTAGACTGCGTAAGTGAATCGCTTGCCGAAACCATTTGCCGGCGTAACGCAACGTACCCGTGTTAATTTGAGGAAGGAAAAGTAATATGTTGGTACTTTCCAGGAAAAAGAATGAAAGTATTGTCATTGACGACAAGATTTCAATCGTAATTATAGAAATTCGTGGCGACAAAGTCCGCTTGGGCATTGATGCGCCCAAGGACGTAACCGTCCACCGTCAGGAAGTCTTCGAAGCGATCCAGCACGCCGATGCCGATCAGGCTGCCGATACAAATGAACCTGCCGGCAAAGTATCAAGCAAGGACAAAGATCGGCACAATCACAATACAGAAGAAAAAGACGTTGTGCATAATTAGTGTGCATGATCCGTGCGCATGACGGATGTGCATACATGTTCGTATCACATGTTCGTATCACATTCTTGTCCAGTCTTTTTTCTCTTGTCCTGTCGTTGCCCTGTCGTTGTCCTGTCGTTGCCCGGAGCGTCGTTGACCAGTCTGTCATGTTCAGAGCGTTATTGTTCCAGATCGGCCTTGTCCAGTCTGTCGTTGTTCAAAGCGTACCGAACGTTTTATTTTCCGCACAAGCACCCTGTCTCGGGTGCTTTTTTTGTACTTTTTTGTTGACGGTGACTTTGTTCAAAAAAGCTTTCCTGTCGCTTCCTTCGTTCCATTCTTTTCTCGCGGCAACACAGGCACGAAGAATTATGGTACAGTGAACGTGTTTGAGAGAAAAAATCGTGCTGAAGAGAAATGATCATGCTGGTATGTAACTCTTGAATCGGATCATTCAGCATCGCAAAAGATTGTTTTCTGTTCACTCTCTGGTGCTTAAGCCGCGCAAAGCACATTCCGTCAGGCAGGAAATTCCCGCAAGGCAGCACATGGAGCGAGTGAAACCATCGCAATGAGGGAGTAAGCGGTTCGAATGAGTAACAGCATTCCCTCATCAGGGACGCGCAGCCTCCGCCGATTGCGTCCGCGTCACTGCGGTCCGTAACAGCACTCCTTCATTAGGGTCGCGCGCAGCCCCCGCCGATTGCGTCCGCGTCACTGCGGTCCGTAACAGCATTCCTTCATTAGGGTCGCGCGCAGCCCCCGCCGATTGCGCCCGCGTCACTGCGGTCCGTAACAGCATTCCTTCATTGCGGTCGCACGCGGCCTCCCTATACGGGCTTGACTATCTTATCAAAACGAGCAAATAAATCATACCACGCTGTTTGCGGGAGGCAAAAATTGAAAAATTGAAGGACGCGTTTCGCCCCCCCTTGTGAAAAAGCGCCCCTCGGTTATATTATAGAGAAATCAAGTGACGTCCTTGCGGTCTTGCTTGTATATGGTTCGGAAGCGTGAGAGTGTTATCCGAATACTGGCCCTATCGTCTAGCGGTTAGGACACGGCCCTTTCAAGGCCGCGGCATGGGTTCGAGTCCCATTAGGGTCAATTTACAAGGTTTTTGGTTTATTACCAAAAACCTTTTTTTATTGCTTGTTTGCGATCTCTTGGTACTTGCGCAGTCTTACTCGCGCAGTCTAATTTGCGCTCTCATGGCAGAAAAACTCTCGTGTGCTCACGGAATTTAATTTTTAGACGTTTCAGCCTTTATTTGGGCAAGATAAAAATCCCGGGCAATTTTACTCGGAATGGCAAAACTGATTCCTTGATAACTTTCGCCCACAATGGCAGCGTTAATACCAACCAGTTCGCCGCGAAGATTGACCAGAGGCCCGCCACTGTTGCCCGGGTTGACCGCGGCGTCCGTCTGGAGGTATTCCTGAACAACCAGACCGTTGGAGGTGAACTGCTGCCGATGCTTGGCACTGACTATGCCTGAAGTAACCGTATGCGAAAGGCCGTAAGGAAACCCGATCGCCAAGACAGGATCGCCTACTTCAAGGGCGTCAGAATCGCCCCACGGAATCGGTTCTGGCAAGTCGTTGAAATCGATTTTCAATAAAGCCAGGTCCCTTTTTTCATCAGCACCAACAAGAATAACGCCTGCCGCCTGTGTTCGTCCGTCACTCAAGCAGATTTCAACACCATCGACCAGCCGCCCCTGGGAAGCAATCACATGCAGATTGGTTATGACATATCCGCGATGATCGACGATAACACCGGTTCCCTGACCTGTTCCCTGCCCTTGCGGTAACGCGGATTTAATACCAACCACACCGGGACCAACACTTTTCACAACCCAGGGAACAATATTCGTTGCCGAAGGAGCTTCTTTGAGAAACTTCATGGCCTCAACACGTTTTGCGCGTTCTTGGCCAAGCGTGGTAGAATAGACAATTCGTTGCGCAAGCGAAGGAAGCAGAGCCAAACCGACAAGAAAACAAAATACGAAGACTAAATAAGCAAAACGCGGACCGACAAACATCGGTTCGCGCGCATCTGGAGATTCTGGATGTGTCGATTCTTCGGTCATAAAACCAAACCTGTTACTCAAAAACCGATGATTTTCAACCTTCGAGAGAAAGGTCTTTGATCAGGATTTCGGCACCAGCGGTCATGCGACGAAGCTTTTCCGCCCATTGGGCTTTCGCGCCCGCATCCATTTTGGGAAGCTTTGCTTTGAGTTTGCTAATCTTAATTCGTCGTTTGCGGCGGGTATTGAGTTCCTTTTTACGTTCGCTCAGTGACACTTTTATCTCCTCGAAAAATTGATCCAACCTTTTTATGTGTTAAACAACACGAACTGTCGATGTTCGCGAAATTCCACGTCACGCATAAAACCTGACAAACGCCGTTTTGCAGACGCGAATCCCGTTAAACCGATACAAATATAATTTTACGGTCAGTTGCCTTGCCGTCAAGGGGTGGCGGACGAAAGCGCCAAAGCAACCCTGCTGCCGGGTGCACAAACATCGCGTCGGCCACGACAGACGCCGAATCAAGTCCCCGCTTTGTCCAGGCGGTGTACGCGTCACAAGTCTGTTGGCACGGGTTCTCCGGGAACGAATAGACATTGTCGCCACAGGTGAAGACATCCGTCGTGATTCCGGCTTGGGCGGTGCAGAAGTTCGCTTTCGGATCGGTCCAACTCAATATGTTTTTTTCGAAAACAATATCCGCGAAAT
>JAQVID010000232.1 GCA_028695865.1 Thermoguttaceae bacterium
TGTAAACGCGTTCTGCGCATTCGTTTTACGGCCAAATGCCATGGAATTTTCAGTTCCCGGGAAAGTATTTCCGCCATTTGTATCGGCGCACAGATACCACGTCGAAGGAATCGGCCAAGATACATCGGAACAGGGACAATTAAATCAGGAGCAAATTTTCGTAATTCCTTTTCGCGCTGATGCAAAAGAAGCAAGGTCAGTGTTCGGGTAACCGACCCGCTGTAATCCTTTTTCGTTCGCAGGACGAGGTATCGCAGGAGCCCGTCATAACGGCCCAACGCAACGATTTTTTCGTACTTGAAGTACTCCGGAAAGCAGTGACGGCACTTGTTGACTTTAAGCGGTTGATTATGCGTAACGCGTTTTGGTTTTTCTTTTTGCGGCGGTTGGCCGGGCAGAACAAGCGTTGCTCCGCAACGCCGGCACTGATTATCTGCCGACTCAACGATGGTCTCAATACAGGTTGGGCAGAGCTGATACTTCCGTACCGCATTGGTCAGAGCTTCGTCTTTTTCGAGGTCTGGAGCGTGACAAACCATGCACGACGGCGGATAGACCAAATCGAGTAAAGGAGAAACAAATAATCGCCAGAACAGATTAAATGCGTTTTTCATTGACCAGTTTGGCAAAATGTTCAAAGGAGCGATTCCATGTTTTTTCGCCTTCCGTGTCGAAGAAGCAGCCGGGTACTTGCCGCTTTGCCAAATGATGGGCCACACATTCGCAACACATTCCCCGACGTTCGCAGGATGTTGCCGTACATGTACAACGTGTCAGGTTTTCCGTTTTCTTGCATTCCATAATAATCTCTTTTTTGCTAAAACATGTTTGTTGACAAAGAATTACAAATAATCGGTATCCAACCAAATTGTAACAGGTCCATCGTTCAAAAGCAAGACGTGCATCTCGGCTTGAAAGCGACCCGTCGCAACTTCCAGATGACAGGCCCGAATTTCCTGGCAAAACTGCTCATATAATATATTGGCTTTTTCGGGCGGGGCCGCCATGGTAAAGCCGGGCCGATTGCCGCCGGAACAATCCGCGTAAAGGGTGAATTGACTCACGACAAGAATTTGGCCGCCGATTTGCGAGACGTTTTTGTTCATTTTGCCGTTATCGTCTTCGAAAATCCGGAGATTGACGATTTTTTTTGCCAGAAGTTTCATTTCCTTCTCGCCGTCATTGTTACCCACCCCAAGCAGTATCAAAAGCCCGTGATCAATCTGCCCGGAGACGGCATCGTCGAATTCCGGCAGGGAAACTTTTGCCCAACGAACGCGTTGAATGCAGGCTCTCATGGTACTTCTTTCTTTGTGTGTGAATAACCGGGTGTTCAATCAGCGGATTGCAAAACATGGTTCTATAGCCGGATTATTTGATTGAATCAGCATGGTTATCATGACCGGTTTTACTTGTATTTTCGTGTTATGGGACCTAAACTTCCCCGTTTTCCAAACGTAAAGGGGGAGTGAATCACCGAAAATTGCAGTATCCATACCCTATTATCATAATCGGTATGGATAAATTGACAAGACCGTACAGATTCAAATAAAAATCGCGACCAAGTCCGAAAAATTCTGCGAATTTCGTTGACATGTTTTCTTCGTTTTTGTACAATACGTGTATTAGTTATTCTGTGTCCACTGTTCCTTTGAGTCGCCTCAAGCTATCCCGTTTTGCAATCAACAGCAGGAGAAAAACATGACGAACGCACACACATTCCGTTTTCTTTCCTTTGTAATTCTTTTTTTTGTTTTTCTTGCCTGCGCAGAAGGCAGGGAATGGTGGGATAATACCCATAAACATAAAACGGATGCCGAGCTCTTTTCCGTTTATGCGGACAATAGCGGCATTGTGTTACTCAAGGAAGACGGTGGTATGGCCAAGGTGCCGCTGGATCGGCTGTCCAAGAGTGATAAAGAGTATATTGCCCAATTTGAGCAAGTTGATCCTTCACATAAAACCAATGTGTATATCAACCAAGAGTTAATGAAACAAATAACAGACAAAGACTCGAAGTTCATGACACCGGAAAAGATCAAAGTACTTCAGGCCAAAGCGCAAGAAGGTATGGCAGACGCGCAGATGCTGCTCGGTATTTGCCAATTCGGCGGTAAAGGCACACCGGAGAATATTGACGCGGGTCTGGATTGGCTTCGCAAAGCGGCAGATCAAGGACATCAACCGGCCAAAGAGTTGGGCGAGCTTCTGCAAGCCGCTGTTAAAGAATATAAAGAAAGTGGTGACGGCGGCAGGGGATTTCGTTTGACCACCCGGGGAAAAATCAAACTGACCATACTTATTTGTATTATCATTTTCGGCGCGATTGGTAAAATGTGTATGGGCGGCGGTTCGTTGTCCAATTAGTTCCTGTGGAGGGGAACATGAGCCAACAAGGACGCTTTTGCCTGACGCCCCCAAAAAATCGGGCAGTTGGGATATTTTCGACAAAAAACAAGACCAATTTACCTGGTCCGAAATTCTCAACTTTACGCGGAATAAAGACGATATTCTTTATTCGTTTTCCCGCCACGGTACGAAGTGTACAAAGCGCGTAATTCATCGCGCGTTGTGCCTTCGTGACGGGCATGTTTTTTTTCAATTCGTTTTGATGATCGCTATTCAAAAAGGAACTTCTCGTGAGTAAAAACGCCATGAGTATTGCCGTGTATCCCGGGTCATTCGATCCGGTAACACTGGGACATTTGAACATTATCCAACGGGCCAGCGCCTTGTTCGACAAACTGATCGTCGCGGTGGGCGACAATTACGAAAAGGCGCCGTGGTTCTCTCCGGAAAAACGATGTGAGCTGATTCGTCAGTCCACGACCGATTTGACGAATATCGAAGTTCATCGTTATCAGGGGTTGACGGTGCGATATGTGCAGGAAGTTGGTGCTAAAATCATGGTTCGAGGCGTGCGGCCCATTACCGATATTCCGGCCGAAATTACGCTCATGATGGCCAATCGCCGACTGGCTCCCGATGTTGAGACACTGTTTCTTATTGCTGATGGAGAACTTGCCCACGTCTCCAGTTCGCTCATTAAGCAAATTGCCGATGCCGCGGATGAAAACGTATTGGCAAGTTTTCTTTCGCCTCCTGCCATTGAAGCGGTTCTGGCCCGGGAGCAAAATCGTTCCTGATTCGTTGTACGATTAAAGACGAAGTGAATCGCGTTGTTTGCGTTCTTTCGTCTTTGTACTGACGATGAGTGTTTTCGTATTGAGCGGCTTGAATATTTACGACGATCCAAAGAAAAACGGGGAACAGGCCAGGGACAAAACAAGTTGTGGTCATACCATTTCAAACCGAAGCATGAAGAATAAAGGATAAAGGATGGGTGCTGTATGAGAAGATTATTTTCAATTGTTGTCCTGTTGGGGCTTGTACTCTCATTTTTCCTGACTTGTCCATGTCAGGGCAAGGACAAGAAATCGGGCAAGGAGGTTGCCCCGGACAATGTGGTTGCGGAAGCTCCCTTACTTTCCCGCGTTGGCAACTGGACCATGGTCATTATGCCCGACACGCAAAATTATGTCAAAAATCGGGAGTACGTCGGTATCTTCGAACTCATGACCGCGTGGATCGCCAAGTATCGTGAACCGCTTGATATCCGCATGGTACTCCATGTAGGCGATATGGTGAATCAAAACAATGTGCTCTCACTCGACGGCTTGGTTCATGTCAACAGTGTCTCCGAGGAGCAATGGCTTGCGGCTTCCCGGGCCATGAAAAATCTTGATGGTATCGTCCCGTATATTATCGCGCCGGGTAATCACGATTTCGGTTTTAAGTCGTCCGAAAACAGGGAAAGCCTGTTGAACAAATATTTTCCGGTTCATCGTAATCCGGCGGCCAAGGCTCACTTCATTGAAGCCGGTCCTAATTATTTCGGTAAAAAAACTTCAGAAAATACCGCTTACGAATTTGAACTTCCCGGCAATCGCAAAATGCTTGTCGTCGCGTTGGAATTCGCTCCGTCCGACCGGGCCATTGCCTGGGCGAAAAATGTTTTTGCCCGACCGGCTTATAAAAATCATTTGGGTGTCGTTGTAACGCACGCTTATCTTCAGACATCGGGCAAACGCTCTTTGACCGCGAAATATCAACTCTCCGATGCCAATTACGGTCAGGCTCTTTGGGAAAAACTTGTTTATCCGTCAGACAATATTCAGCTTGTCGTCTGTGGGCACACGGGCCTCCGTGATATTGAAGCGACAACCGTCTGTAATCATGATCTGAATCATGCCGGTAAAAAAGTGTGGCAACTCCTTTTCGATACGCAGTCTATTGGCAACGGCAACGGGGGGGACGGCTGGCTTCTTCTGCTGGAATTTTCCAGCGACGGTAAAACCGCCCTGCCGCGTGTTTTTTCACCGCTGTTCGACATTTCGCCCACCACGCGACCTTTTGCCCGGGTGAAAGAGCCGGTCAACGGATACCGCATTGAATTCGACCGTTAAGTCGCGCGATTGACAAGGACCTTGGATTCTGGTATCCTGAAAGATCATTAAAAGTCGCTGTTGGAATTAGCACCAAAAAGTGAAGTCAGGAGTAATGTCATGCGAAAATTGAGTTCTGAACGATTTACGCGCTTTTGTTTGAATTTGAGTTTGTGTTTGAGTTTGGGGTTAAGCTTGTGTTGGTCGGCCATTGCGTCAAGTCAGGCAAAGGGGGCCGAGGAGAAAATTCTCTGTCAGGCTGAAGCGAAGTATCACCTGCAAGGAGTCGATTCGGACGGCCCATTCATTTACTGGTCGTTTACGGATGTGATCTTCAAAACGGACCTTAAAGGCAAAGTCGTCAAGGAAATACAAGTCGCGTCGCACCACGGCGACTGTTGTGTTCACGACGGTAAGCTTTATGTCTCGGTTGACCTTCGCGTCAAGCAACAGCGAGAGCCTTTCATTTATGTTTACGACACGAAAACACTTGACTACGTAAAGCGGTTCAAGCTTGAAACGTTTTCAGATGGTCCGGACGGAATCGCTTTTGTCGATGGGTATTTTTACATTGCCGAAGGAAAAGGCAAAGATGATCCTCAACCTTACAGTTGGATTTATCAGTTTACCCCCGAATTCAAAGAGGTCAAAAAATACAAAATCCCGGGCGTTATGCACTATGGTATTCAGGCCATGACGTATGCCCACGGTGAGTTTTGGCTCGGAACATACAGCGCAGAAGGCTCTTATCGCGCTGACAAAGAACTCAACATTATTTCGAAGGGTTTGTCCGACATGTCGGTCGGTGTTTTTGGTATTGCGAAATCAGCTGAGAACCAACCACGGCTTATGCTTGCTCGTATCGTGAAAAACCCGAACGGAACGCAAACGGCAAAACTGACCCCTTATGTTTTGAAGAGCGGAAAACTGATCGCTCAATAAAGGTATAAATCGCGTATTTATTGGGTGTTTGATTGATCAGGTTGACGGAACTGGTTCATTGAGGAGAGTATGCCATGCGAAATTGTCTGTTTTCTGTTCTGACTGGTTGTGTGTTGGTTTTCGTCTGTATTGTTTTTGGCGACGAAAGCAAGACCATCGCGGCAGAGCCGGTCGCAATCAACACAAAACATGACCCGGCCGACAACGATATTGTGTTTCAACTCGGTATTCCGGATGCGCGCAGCTCCGAATTTCGGCTCGGTTTTCATCATTGGCGTTATGAGCATGAACTCAAGGGAGAAAAGGTGTGGCGTCATGTGATTGGTCAAACGGCGGACAAACAGTGGCCTGCCCGACATTTCAGTACGCGAGAAGACGGCAACCTGGGAAATCGTTATACCCTCGAAATTCAATTTCAGTCGCCGCAGGATTTTCGCGATACACCGCTTTGGCTCGTCGTTGGAATTTGTTATTCTCATTGGTCTTTGCCGTCGCTCATTTGTGTCGAGACCAATGGCGTGAAATCGGCCAAAGTTCGCCAACCGATCGTGAAACTTGAAAACAACG
>JAQVID010000233.1 GCA_028695865.1 Thermoguttaceae bacterium
CTGATTGAGAAGTTCCGGTGAGGTTTCGAGCCGGTTGTTGACTGAGACAATCGTCCCGCCGACAGGACTGTAAATAGGGGAAACGGCTTTCACCGATTCGACGACTCCTGCTTCGCCCATGGCCGCGACTTCTGTATCCAGGTCAGGTAACTCGACAAAAACAATATCACCCAAACTGTGTTGGGCATAATCGGTAATTCCAATAAAGGCAAGGTCGCCTTCTACGCGAACCCATTCGTGTTCTTGCGAATAAAAAAGTTTTTCCGGTATGTTCATCTTATTCTCCTGAAAGGTAATTATGCTACCGATACTTCAATTTTCGGTGATTCACTCCCCGTTTACTTTCGAAAAACGGGGAGATTCAGACCGCACAACACGAAAAATCAAGTAAAACCGGTATATCAACGAGCAATAGTTACACAAAATATTCTTTAAATACGACTTGACGACAGCGTTAATCTTTACGGGTTTTCTTCGAATAGAAGATTCCTTTTTTTACTTCGGCCGGCATGACTTTATCACGAATAATAATTCCGATTTTTGTCCCCGGGACTTTGTATTCCATCGGAAGCAAGGCAATACCCATGTTCTTTTCGAGCGTCGGCGCAAACATGCCTGTCGTGACAAAGCCAATCTCTTCCCCTGACGTGGAAACGACTTGATAATGAGACCGCGGAATACTGCGCTGGAGCATTTCAAATTCGCATTCGCATCGCTTGAGTCCGTCGAGTTTCTGTTTGCGAAGAGCATCTCGTCCGATGAACGCAACTTCTTTATCAAGCTTGACAAAATAACCCAGTCCCGCTTCAAGCGGAGTAATGTCTTGCGAGATTTCCTGCCCGTACAGCGGTAATTTCGCCTCAAATCGAAGCGTATCACGAGCGCCCAATCCGATAGGCGCCACTGCCGCTCCTCCTGCGGCGAGAATGGCATTCCACAATTGCGCCGCGTCTTGAGCGTTGGCATAGACCTCGAACCCGTCCTCGCCCGTATATCCTGTTCGCGACACAATACAAAGGCAACCGTCTACAACGACTTCCGCCTCAAAATGGAAGAATCGAATTGTATTCAGATCGAAATCGGTCAACTTCTGGAGAATCTCCTGCGCTTTCGGCCCCTGAATCGCCAATTGGGCAAACTGCTTCGAAACGTTCTCGACTTTAAGACCGCATGGGGCATGCTTGGTCATCCAGTCGAAATCTTTGTCGGTATTGGACGCGTTGACCACAATAAAAAAATGATCGTCGGAAAATTTATAGACAATCAAATCATCCACGCATCCGCCGGTCGGATAACACATGGGCGAATATTGCGTCTGTTTCGGAACAACTTGCGAAACGTCGTTGGTTACCAGATACTGAACAAAATCCTGGGCCCCGTGTCCCCGAACAATGATTTCCCCCATATGTGAAACGTCGAACAGCCCTGCGCTTTCGCGAACCATGCGATGTTCCTTGATAATTACCTCATACTGGACGGGCAGTTCCCAACCGCCGAAATCAATTATTCGCCCACCCAGTTTGACGTGTTCCGCGTAAAGCGGAGTGCGTTTTAGTGCTATCGCCATGTCTTTTCCGATTATTTTTGTTTTTGTCACGATATCGAAAGAAAAAACCCCCCCTTCGAGGCTTTCTCCGTAACGTTCTTATTAGTATACCACTCTTAACCGACTGGGACAAGAGGCAAAAAAGCTTCATCGGACAAACCCAAACGGAAATGTTAATTTGGGGGATTTTTTCGGAACCACAGATTACGTTTTTTTTGAAACCACGGATTACACGGATTTTCACGGATTGTTTTCAGGGTAATATCCTGCTCTTGATAACAAAACGATTCTTGTTGCGTTTTGTGTTATTATCGAATTCCATTGTTATAATTATAGATCATCCGTAATATCCGTGGTTCCAGGATCGTCCATGAATGGTTGCCGAAATTTTCTGTTTTTTATCCGGACACTGCAAGATCAATCCGCGTATGATTATAAACAACGTTGTGTCACACGAATCATTTAACTTACCATAGTTCTTTTATTGAACCTAAAAACAATTCTGCGGATCATTTCTTATGGTGTCGTCCCCGGAATGTCGCAAATGAACTTTCGTGTTCATGACAGCACAGCTTATCATGACACAATCGTAACGTTCGCAATCGCGGATCATCTGCACTATGAGTACCGACGAATTGATCAAAAATCGTACCAGATACCGAAACCGATTTTTCGTTGGTACGAAGTATGGAACTGGAACTGATCGTCGCAACCGGAATAAACTTCCACACCAAGCCTGAACAAATTATTGATAGGACCCCGCCACTGCCAGCCTGCCTGAAAGTTTATATAACCGCTGAAGTCAAGTTCCTGAAAAAGATGAACGTCAACGGCGGCAAATGGTGAACCGGTCCAATTTTTGGCCGGTTGATACGGCTGTGTATATTCCAAACCGAACTGAATCTCAAACGGCTCGGTCGTTTCGCCCGTATTGAAAGCCCAACCGACTTCGCCGTAAACGCGAAACGGTCGCCAAGGACGCCACGCGACGCCCCCCACGATAGAGTCACGAACATACTGCACTCGCGGCGTTCGGAAATTTGCTTGCATATAATGGTCGCCCAAATGCGAACTGACATGATAATACGCAAGTTTGTATTGCCAGTGACGCGTTCCATAGCTAAGCGGCAGTCCCGCTCGATAATCCGTCCCCGCCAATTCCCGATCACGCTCAAAATCAAGTCGCAACAGAGCGGCCCCTTCCAGATCAATTTGAAATCCTTCCGGTTGAATCGGATCGACAGTTCCGTAACGAAACAGCGGCATGCGACCGCCAAGCGTAATGTCCCACAGCCAACCGTATTTTCGCTCGTTTGTCATTTCACTGGCAAGTCGCGGCTCCTTGCGGCCCGCAAGATACGACGGATAAATCAATCCGGCCGGAAGAACTTGCGCTTGCCAGGGAGCACCATCGTTCTGCTCACCGGCACCGTCCATAGATGAACCATTCTGACCGGAAACATCGTACGCGCTAAAATCACCGGGGCTAAAGCCGCTTTGTTCCACGGGACTGTTTGAATGATAGGGATCATAGGCGTTATAAGTATTGAAATTTCCTTGACCGTTCGGGTACAATTCATACCCCGGTTGGGCGAGACTGTCGCCTGACGGTTGCGACGAAAACGGAACGCCTGTATTGGACCAAGCCTGCGGGGTCGCGCCGCCGGTTGTCATGTCAAAAGCTTCCCAAGAACTATTGGACGGACCAGGAATGACCTGCGAAAACACCTCGGCCACGGTGAGCAGCATGAGTAGTAATCCAATTGTAGTCAGTTTGTTCATTGGGTTCATCAGTCAGGGTTATACTGCCGATACTTCAATTTTCGGTGATCCACAGCCCGCTTTCCCTTCGAAAAACGAAGGAATTCAGGCCGCACAACACGAAAAATCAAGTAAAGCCGGCACAAGTCTCCATGGTTATCGATCTGCGTCAAAGATTACTTTGCCTCACAGGTCGTTGGTTTATTTGCATATTTATCCGCAAATAATAAAGTGTACTTAATCTGTTTAAAACTGCTGTTGTATTTTTATCATGCAACTCCTTTCCAAAGGCTATTGGATATATTAAAAACCAAAGGTCAAGAAACCGAATCCATCGGCTCCTTTGAGCGAATTGGCAACGTTCCAGCATTCCAAACCGACGCCGGGCACAACGCGTCTTGCGGAAATAAGCCAAACATCGGCTCGCGACGGCGGCGACTGGCATAATTCTTCAAGTGGAATTGCAATTTCGAGTGTCCAACGTTCTGCATCCGCTTTTTGCGCGACGAACACGGTTGGATTCCATGAAATATCATTCCAGGCGGAGTCCCAAACCCAGCCGCGATAGTCAAACGCGAATTTCCACGTACTGGTGTAATCGCGATCAAGGTCAAATTGAAGTTCGATACGATCTGAAGCGGGCGAGTCGGTATCACGTTTGCGAGGTTTTTCTTTCGTGTCTTCATAAACATATTCTTGCGCCTTTTTACACGTAATCCCAATATAAAGGTACTCATTATCATAAAGAAGCGAAACAAAAGAACCTAAATCGCGACTCAATTTTTTGTTCTCTTCCTGCCAAGCCAAATCGGCCGATTTCACCGCGGATTCACTGGCGGGACCTTCTTGAAGAGGCTGCGTGGAAAGGGAAACGCTTTGCGCGGCGTTCCATACATTTTCTTCGAGAACTCCGTCAAGAAACGGCTTGACCGAGGTTGCCCGGCACGACATGATAAGCGAAGGACACAATCGCTCTCCTTCGGGCAGCGCGTCTTTATTCGGAGCCAAAAGCCAATATTCAGCCCGGGCACGAATTCCCCACAAATCATTTTTCGAAACGCAACTTCGATTGAAATAATATTGCAACGCACTGCGGGTCTGCCCTCTTTTACGCTGGATCATGGCCAACGGAAAACGAATCTCCGGCGTCATGTAAAGTTCAGGATGAAATTGGCGAATCATTTTGCCAAGTTCAGAGACGTTTCGGGCACGATTACTCGTTTGAGACGTATCGATTGCGCGTCGTGTTCGCGTTGAACTGTCGCCGCCGCGACCTAGTGTTGCTTCCGTATTGGTCCAGCGGTTTTTGGCTTCGTTACGCCAGTACGATTCGCTCCCGGCGTAATATTGAACAAGCCAAAGCAAGGCTTCGCGCACCAGCGGATGTTTCGGAAATTTTAGCGCGGCCATGGAGTATACCTCTTCCGCGGCCGACCAATTGCCTTGTTCATGAAAGCGTCTGCCCAGCGTTAAAAGGTATTCAAGAGCCTGCTCCGGATCGGTGCCGCGAATCATTTGATTGATTTGACTAATGAGTATTTCGCCTGTTAATTGCCGGGCATTTTCCTTCATTGCGTACCGTTGAATAATCGCCAGATTGTGCCGTCGGGTTTTATCGCGTTGATCCAGTTCCTCGCGTCGATCAAGCAATCCTTTCTGTCGCGAACGTCGGCAATCGCTGCCGTAAGGAATATTCAAGCCGGCAAAGAAGTTTGCGTCTTTGGCGTCAAGAGCGTCTGTCGCTTTATTTGCGTCAAACAATAAAGCAAAGTCACAATCCTGTACCTGTGAAATATTCTGACCAAGGAGAGCTCGCGTTTGGAACGACAATTCACCCACCGATCGACCCAAGGAAGGACAAAATACCGCTGTCGAGATACGTGTGATTTCTTTGGTGTTGGCATTGGCATTGCTGTTGGTATTGCTGTTGGCAAGGTATCGGTAGGCCCGACTGACTGACCACGGCTTGAGACCGGCAACGGTCATATGCTCCGGATAAGCCAACGGATCACCTGCCGACTGTATGGCTCGCGGAAGCTCCTGGTCCAGTAATTGGGAAAAGGGTGAAAACGCCGGGTCTTCCACGACAAGTACAGACGGCTGCCATAAGCGGATTTGTCGAACAAGCTGTTCCCGAAAACGCTTCATTCCCTTACTGTCGTTTTCACGATCGAAGCGGTCGATAATATCTTTGACCGATGTCTGTAACGCGTTTGAGTCGAGAACAAACAGTCCGCTTTCGCCAATACCATCGGCCCCGGCGGATATCATCGCTTCGTTAACACAAAGAAACCAGGGAACCTCGTCGGTTTTCTTTTCCCGATTCTCTTCACGAACCGCAAGGTGGACTCGTGATAAATATCCTTCGTCTGCCGCGAAACGAATAAATGCTTCATAAGGAATACGATTGCCACTGCCAAAAAATCCGAGCAAAGCCAGACGCGAACCACCACTGCGCTGAACGTGCCACGTTGCCCCTCCATCGGCTGTCGCCAGAATCATTCCCAGTTCTCCAACACACCAGCCGTGCGTGGAATCAATAAAGGTCATTCGACGAATCGGAACACGTACACCACTGGCCGTTGCCCGCCACGATTTCCCTCCATCCTGACTTGAGAAAATAAATGTGCCCGGCGAACCGGCC
>JAQVID010000234.1 GCA_028695865.1 Thermoguttaceae bacterium
GAAATTTTCGACGCTTCATCCGTCGAACCCGGAACATTCGCTGTTGTCTGTTCTGTTTCAGGGAGTGGGGTTTCACTTTCATTGCGTCGTTTCTCAAGCAGAAGCTGTTTGAACAAAGTCTCGTCTCCGAGTCGTGAAATGAGGAAATCGGAAGTCAGGCGAATACTTCGTATCTGCTTTTGCAAGAGAATATCGGAAATAAATCCGGACTCGTCAAACAGACTCGCTTTCACTTGCGTCGTACCTGAATCGGCCCGCCATTCCGGGGGAAGCCAAATGCGCCACAGACCATCGAGTACAATGAAGTCCGTTCGCGGTAAATTCGGCAACAGTCGGTGCTCTTTCCGCAGCGGCGCTTCTGTTGTGTGAAATTCGAGAAAGAGCGAAAAAAATCGCTGCTTGGCCGGAAGCCGCACACGAACGATGTTATCGTCTTTATTTGTTTCCGGATACCACGTTACACGTTTTTCGTCAATACCGACAGCGTGTACCGCAGAAAAATCGACATTCTTCGGCAGTGTTAATCGGCAGAACGTTGCACCCCGATTTTCCAAATAATACATCGCGTGATTGCGAACAATACCTTTGGCATCGTGTTGAGAATCAAATCGAAGAAACCAGCACCAAAGAGCCGAACGCGCGACGGACGCCTCATTTTTCCGGACATCGACGACAAGACTGGCCGGCTTGTACGGGCCTGAATCAAGCGGAACCGGGCGTTCCAATTCACCCGGATTATACGCAAAGGCTCCTTTGATACATTCCAGTTCGTTCTGTTGCGCCAGTCGAACAGGTATGCGGGTCATTTGCGTCGGCTCAATCGTTACGCCGTCGTTGCCGCTTGTTTCCACGAGTATCTCCGCGCGGGCAAGAGGAATCTCCGGAAGATACGCAAGCGGAATGCTTAACGACTCCGACATCGGAACTGTACGCGTGGCGTCAATATCGAACGGTACACTTCGCGACGTTTGAAGTCGTAATTCCCATATCCGCGTATTAGGTGGGGACGAAAGCGATTTCACTTCTTCGTCGCCCAGCTCACGAATTTCGAGAGCCTGCTGATCCTCTCCCGTAAGCGACCATTTCCAGTCAAGATCGTCCACTTGCTTTTTCGCTTGCCCCGACGAATTTGCGATTGCCTCCGTACGATTGGGAATCGTCTGACGCAACGCCACAAGAACACGGTCAATGCGAGAACCCGTTGGCGGAATACACTTGATTTTCCAACTCTGCGTCATACTCCCGGTTTCAGCCAAAACGTGTGACGAAAGACTGGCCGAATAGCCCGATGTGCGTTTCTCGATCATCGCGGTACACCCTGCGCTGTCGTCGCCTATCATCATAATGGAACCCGACGACGTGTCCGACAGGAATTGACGCAACGTCGAATCGTTTTGCAACGACAACGGGGTTTCATAAGGGATGCCCGACCAATCAAGAATGCGAACCCGGTATGGTAATTCCGACCGCAAGCGAATGTAATGCTTGCCCGCAATGACATCAGACAAATCCAGCGGCGATAAATCATCGACCGCAAGCCTGCGAACAACATTAGCCTGTCGCCGCAATCGAACACGCAACGGAAATGAGAAATCCCGCGTAAACGGCTTTTTCAGATAAACACGGACCAGGCGTTTGGTTTTAGCTTCGGTGGTATACTCCCATACAAGTTCTTCACGGGCTTCAGATTGTACCGATTCCACATCCCAACCCGCCCGCACATTAAAACAGATGTGAGAGAATTCGCCTTCCGGCTGATATTTTAACAGCGTATCCGCAACAATTTCATCCGGTAAAAAGAGAACGTCCGAAGTACTGTCGAAACGGAGCTCTGTCTTGAGTTCAGAACACGCGACAGAAACGGAAGCATCCGACGCAAAATACTTGAAGAACCACGGGCTGACCATCGAACCGTCAACAGGAACAGGCGTATAAGCCTGCGTTGCCTGTTCCAACTGAAAGTCTGTCGCAATCATCGACGGAACAATAAGCAATCGGCATTGCGTCTCTTTCCACAGTATCTTTTCCGAAAGCATTCTTATTCGCGGAAGCCTGATCAGTCGATCCGGTTCAAAAGGCATGAACGCGTTGACCCGAAGTACTGCCGCCTGGCTCGTGTCTGTATCAAACTTGACGACGATTCGCGAAATATCCTTTTCTGTCTGTCGCGATACAATCGTGACCGGTTGCCTGTTCTCCCAGCAGACATCAGTCAATTGCACCGGCTGATCCAAAACCAGGGCGAGCTGCTGAATCGGAATCTCCGGCCGGGCAAAAATAAAACGCGAGGTCGTCGAAATGCCTTCAAGCGAGATTCGATAGGAAATCTCCTGCTGATATCCTGTCTTCTGCTGAATGTTCGTATTGATCGCAACGGGTGTAACCGTAATGAGCGGGCGGGCATGACCCCCAAGATAACAAATCCAACGCTTGTAACGCGCATTGGGAGATTCCAACTGGCGGACAATTCCGACCGAACACTGTGGTATGTATTCGATGGGAATATCAAGTGTCAATTCGATGATCGGCGCACTGGCCAATTCAGGCTGAAAGACAATATTGCCTTGCCGGTCTGTTTTTCCATGCAAGGACCAACGAAAACTCAACTCGTTCTGCTGCGGGGATTCGATTCGAAGCGACTGATCCGCACCCAGTGACACGGTCGCCGCGGACTGATCATTCCAAAGGTAATCATACCAGGCAAAAGAAAACGGAGCAATGGAAATCGGAATCCCTTTTCGACCGGGAAGCGTGAGCGATATACGCCCATTTCCTTCGACCAAATTCTCGCCTTCAAGCCGTGCGTCAAGTCGAACACTGTCAATGCGTCCGGGAAAATCGTCTGGTTTCGATTCCTTGCGCAAGTTTTCGAATTCCTTGATCCAACGATCAAAGACAGCGGCTTTAACGGGACAGTATTTGCGATTACCCCAAGGCCACTGCTCTATTTTATCCGCAGGAACCATCCAATAGCGAAATGAAAGGAGTTCGTTGCGCGAGTGCTCTTTTTGTTCCTGGTTCTTGCCCGCCTGGCTTGTTATGGACGCAGGGTCCTGCCCCCGCGAATAGTCCGCCGGAATCAGGAACATTACAACGAGGCAACCGATCGCAAATCGGCCTGTCATGATTGCACTCCACTTTCCGATTTTTCCTCAAGCCAAAGCGATGAGGATACACGCGATATTTTGGAATCCGACGGACTCCCGGTGCCTGCGTGACCATAACGTCGATCCGGGCCCGAAACCGATTCGCCCGCGCTACGGAACTGTTTCGCAAGGAACAACGCAACCAGAGTAAGAACAGACCCCAAAATCGTCGTTTGAAGGAACAACAGCGTTACCGCCGGACGCCAACAGCATACTCCTAAAAATACGATCGCCAAAAACAGTATGATTCCGCGATGTCGCAGCACAGGAAAATAAATCAGACACAACCCAATCAAAAGCGTTATGCCGCTTCCGACGAAAATCAGCCAGCCCCGGTCGGCGACATAAATAAAACTCAAGTTGGGTTGGTTAAAACTGCTGAACAGATAAATGTTGGTATCGACCGGAATTTTTTCTCGCTTCGCAACTCCAACCCAGCCGCATAATTCATCCTGATTCATGGACTCCACACGTTTCCAGAACAGACCACCCCAGGCGATTCCATTGCAATATTCCGGTGTCCAGCCTGCAATCTCTCCGACCAAATGCTTCTTCGTCGGCAGAATCACTTGCCAATACGACCGCCGAACCCAAACGGAAGAACCGACGAATCGTGGAAAATCAATTTCCCGCAAATACCGAACATCGTAATCCGGGACATCCATCGTATAGGCAACTTCCAAAGTAAACGGCTTCAGTCGGAACTCCTCCGGGACTTGTATGACCAAACGCTCAAGCCGGTCGAAAAGCCTCTGCTTCACCGTTTCATTACCGGTCGTCGCAACCCCAAAATAAGGAACATTGTTCACAAGCACACTCACGCGGTCCTGATGACATTGTCGCGGAAGCTCAATCAACAAAGACGACTGGTCACTGGTGATCTTCCACGCAATTCGATCAACCCGTGTGGTTCCGGCAAGCCAGGTCTGAAGCCATGCGCGTTCTATGACGGTCGTACCAAGTACGTCACGTGCCTCGACGATACCGCGAAGAATAATCGATTCCTGATTATCAAGAGATGAAAACAGCCAGGAATTTGTATCCCCTTTCGTCACAGGCGAATTCTCTTCCGTCTTCCAGCCGTCTTTTTCCGCTTCGTTGTGTTCCACCGTAATGCCCGCCGGCGTGTTCACACTCAAACGATTGGCGGTTAACGTTCCGTCTTCCGGACGAACAAGACTGAGGACGATTTTATTCGACATTTTCGGAATCAGCTCAACCGCCTTGTAGCCGTATCGTAATACAATGACGCAATTCCCAATTAAGGGTTCTTCCGTCAGGAATATTTTCTTGCGAACCGATTTGCTTTGCGAATCGTCTGAAGACTCGGTAACAATCTTCTGAGGTGCGATTGGTTTGCCTTGGACCGTGATCTTGACCGCCGCCGGGTCTTGAAGTTCCCTGGGAACCAAAAACGTCACGGCTTCCAGCGGTTCATAAGCAACATGATACAAAAGCGTCTGCTGTATCTGCTCCCCTTCCCGACCTTGAAGAAGAACGTCGGTTTGCGATTGGACTTGTACTTTTCGCGTGTGAAATTTAATCGTGGAAGCAAAAACAGGGTACTCAACCCGCTGACCGCGCGCCATGGTTTTACGGCTGTCACAGCTCTCCGCCTGAAACATGAGTGGCGGCTGCTGACGTGACGGAATCTCGAAATAAAGCGAAAACGAACGACGACTCCGCGGACGAAGCATTCGCATCTGTTCCGGCAAGGGAATCAATTCGATATTGTCGTCCGGGACAATAACCACGGCCGCAGGATCAATCCAATCGGCAACAGGGAGCGGTAACTGAAAATCCAAAAGGTCTCCCTTCCGATTCAAATCGCGAACCGCAACCAACTCAACTTCAATAAAACCTTCCGAACCGGCGGTCAGCGGCAGTACAACTTCCTTGGATGCCGGCTCGGTGTAAATCTTGTCAACGTCAACAATATAATTCGATTTCACTTCGTTGATAATCCAATCGCCAAAACGGAAGGAAAGCTGTTTGACCTTCGAACCGTGAACCGAATATTGGAACAATGCCCGCAATTCAATTTGGCCTTGTTGAACCGAAATTTGATATTCCGGTTTAACCTTGATACGAGTCTGGCGAACAATCACTTGAGCCTTGAGCGAAAAAGGTTGTGTGAAAAAGCGATACTGCTCCGTCTGTTCGTCGACATCTTGCACTTCCTCCAGAATCGGACGAACACCATAAGAAGGAGTAACCTTGAAATTGAGCCCCTCGGGAAATTGAATTTTAACCCGGCCATGCTGTTTCTGGGCTCCCAATACCTCAAAGCCTCCCAATTCCCAATCTTGCGAAGTGGTCTGGCTTTTCACCGCCGCGTGTTCGCCTTGCGTGTTCTCGGCTACCGCTTTGAATTGAAATATAACCGCGTCACGAACCTTGCGCGATAACGTGATCTCCACGATGGCGCCTGATGTGTCGGCTGCGACCGCCTTCTGTGACAAGGTCGAAACGGGTTTTTCCGCTTCCGACGCGGCAACGGGCTTGACCGTGGATGCCTCCGGCTTGGGCGTTTCCGGCTTGACGACAGTTGGTTTTACGACTGTATTGGCCGGTTTTGAATCCGTCGTATTGGGCTTCGGTGTATTGGGCTTCGTCGCGTCTGGCTTCGGTGTGTCCGGCTTGGTCGTATTGGGCGGCGCCGCGTCTGGCTTCGGTGTGTCCGGCTTGGTCGTATTGGGCTTCGGTGTATTGGGCTTCGCCGCGTCTGGCTTCGGTGTTTCCGGCTTGGTCGTATTGGGCTTGATCGTGTCTGGCTTGGGGCCG
>JAQVID010000235.1 GCA_028695865.1 Thermoguttaceae bacterium
ACTTGCGACGCAAACACGATTAAAGATACCGTCGTCTTGCAGACCTGGCTTGACGGTACGTGCGTTTATCGCAAATAATTATTTCATGAAGGAAAAGAACAGGGAAATGAAAACAATCAGACTTTTACTGCTTGCGATACTGCTTTTGGGTGTGTTTGCCGTTGCTTTGACGACTCGGGTTGAGGCGGCAAGCATGAACGAGAAAAATGTGCTCGACGAGAAAGCTCCCCGCTGGTCCCGGGTAGCGACCGACATAATAACATCACTTGACGAAAACGTCAAATACAATTCGCGGCCTTCCGTTCGGGTCGTGCATAAAGGCGGGTTGGACTGGTGTGTTTCTTTGCCGAAACCAGTGGATGTCCAGCCGGGCGAAATGTACGAAGGCTCGGTTTTCGTGAAGTCGGCAGGCCCGGGCGATATCGGTTTGGGACTCGTTTTGCGAAGCGGTCAACAGGTTCGATTTTGGAATTACGGCTGGAATGGTGTTAAAGGTGAAAGCGGCTCCTGGCGGCAAATTGCGGTCCGGTTTATTGTTCCACGCGGAGTAACTTCCGTGCAGCCGCGTCTGACCGGAACGGAAAACGTCACGGCATGGTTTGCCGATTTTCAGTTCAAAAAGACCGGAAGTCTTGATCTGGCCGCGAAAGAAAAAAATTACATACTCGAAAATGATTCGATCAAGCTTGTCCTGCACGCTCCGAGCGGTGCGTTTGATGTTCAGGACAAACGAACCGGTCGTATCTGGAAACAGAATCCTGATTTCCGCATGAACTTTGTGAACGCGGTCGAACAAAACAAAAATTCGCTTGACTTCACCCTGTTCGATGGACTTGCGTTCCAGAATTTTAAAATCACGCTTCGTTTGGACGGTCAGAAGCCGGAATGTGTTGCCGTGATTGATTCCGATGATCACAATCGTGAACTTCCAGGCGAACTGGGCTGGCCGTTCCCGTTTATGTCGCAAAAAGGCGACCGCGTTATGCTCCCCTTGAATGAAGGTATTTCGTTTCCGGTTGAGGAACAGGCGTACCGCCTTTCGCAATTGTACGCCTATGGCGGCCACGGTCTTTGCATGGCGTTTTGGGGTCATTATGAAGATAAAATCGGCCCGGTTGGCGGTCCCGGGTATCTTGCCATTGTCGAAACTTCTGACGATGCCGCTGTCCGAATCGACCGAAAAGTACTGAAAGAAGGCGATACGCCCCTTCTTTGTGTCTGGCCGTGTTGGGTTTCGCAAATGAAAAAATTCGGTTATGCCCGGCAGATTCGGTATGCGTTTGTCACCGAAGGAGGACACGTCGCTTTGTGCAAGCGGTATCGCAAGCATGCCGCCGATGTCGGACTCCTGGTTCCTTTCACCGAAAAGATTAAAAAGAATCCAAACTTGAAGAAGGGTTTGGAAATGCTTGTCGGAGCCGCCAATATCTGGTATTGGAACAATGATCGCGTTGAAGTGGTCAAGGAGATGAAAGCCGTCGGAATGGATCGACTGCTGTGGAGCGGCGGCGGTACGGCCGAAGACCTTGCGATCATGAACAGTCTGGGCGGTGTGCTCACGAGCCGTTATGATATTTATCAGGATATTATGGACCCGTCCCGATTGTCTGAAGTTTATCGTCATCCCGACTGGACGCAAGAGGCGTGGCCGCACGATATTAACTGGACCGATCCGGACGGAACCTGGCGCAAAGGCTGGGGGGTTACTCCCAAAGGAAAGTCGAGCGACGATCCCAAGGTCAAGAAAATACGCTGTGCCGTGATCTGTGACTCCAGGGCCATTCCGTATGCGCGAAAACGAATTTCGGAAGAACTCAAGGTTAAACCGTACAAGGCCCGTTTCCTTGATACAACGGTTGCGGCTCCGTGGTATGAATGTTGGCATCCTGACCACATGATGACCCGAAGCGACAGCCGCGTCTGGAAAATGAAACTGCTTGATCTTATGGGAAGCGAATTTAATCTTGTCTGCGGAAGCGAGACAGGGCACGAAGCGTCGGTTCCTTATTGTGATTTTTATGAAGGAATGATGAGCCTTGGCCCGTATCGTCTTCCTCACGGCGGTCTCAATGACGCCGACTACACAATGGCGACACTCGACTACATCAAGAAGTATCAGACCGGTGCCGCGTATCGTCTGCCGCTTTGGGAACTGGTCTATCACGACTGTACGGTCGCTCAATATTATTGGTATGATTTCAGTAATCGCCGGGAAGACCTTTGGGTCAATCGTGACCTGTTTTGCGCGTTGTATGGCGTGCCTCCCATGTACCGCTTTACCCGAAAATTCTGGCACGATAACAAGAAACTTTTCGCCGCCAGTTACAAGATTGCCGCAACGACAAGTCGCCTGACCGGTTTTCACGAAATGACGGACCACCAGATTTTGACAAAAGATCGTCTTGTCCAAAAAACCGTGTTCGCCAATGGAGTGTCTGTCATTGCGAATTTCGGTTTGACGCCATGGACTTCGCCCAACGGTCAAACGGTCCCGCCGCGCTCGCGTCTGCTGATTCAGTAGGCGGTGCCGGGGTTGTCGAAACGTTTACTTGTTGTCGCTTATTATGCGACCAATACTTCAATTTTCGGCGACGTGCTCCCCGTTCTCTTCGGAAAACGGGGATTCAGGCCGCATCCTGCGAAGATTCAAATAACATGCTGACTCCATCGACCATTACAATTGGTATCATCGCGGCGATTTTTTTAGGAATCGCGAAAACAGGTGTTCCGGGCATGGGCATGTTTGCTTCCCTGCTCATGATTGGAGCATTTCAGGGGCATGAAATGTTTGCCTCCGGCGCGGTTGTTCCCCTGTTAATTTTGGGGGATATTGCCGCCGTATATTACTATCGCAAGGATCGTCAACCAGGAATGATCCAACGGCTTTATCCGCCGATGGCCGCGGGACTGCTGCTGGGAACCGTCGTTATTTGTCTGGTCGATAACAGTCAATTCAAACTCGGCGTGGGTATCCTGGCAATCAGTATTCTCTTTTTCGAATTCTTGCGTAAGCAATTGGGCTGGACGGCAGTGGCGCAAACCTCATTGTTTCGAAACAGTTGTGGTGTTTTGACCGGACTGACGACCATGCTGGGAAATGCTGCCGGTGTGATTTCCGCCGTCTATTTTGCTTCGCAAAATCTGGATAAGAAACGATTTATGGGAACCAATGCCGTCTTCTTCCTGCTGGTCAATTCGAGTAAAATACCGCTTCTGATTCTGGCAACAGGAATAAAAGGAATGCTGGGGTTTAATCCGTCTGACGCTCAAATCGTGACGCCAACGACTTTCCTGCTTACCCTCATTCTTGCTCCAGGTCTGATTCTGGGAGCACTGCTCGGCAGAAAATTGTACTTCCTCATTCCGGAAAAAATCTTTGTCCCGTTGATTCTCCTGCTCAATCTGCTTACCGCACTTCAGATTCTTGTTACCGCCTTGCTCTGACTTTTGTTTTCATGAATAGTGTTCCACGGACGTGCGTTTTCCCGTTGACATGAGTGGTAAAGGCGTGTACAATGGAAAAATCGGGTTTTTATCCTAACGACTCTTCATGTTTCACCGGATGAGTTCCCCGGGTAACGGGTGGACTTTGGCCACACAACGCGAAAAGTTCGAAGAAATCGGTATAGCCCGCGGCCCGGGGCTTTCTTCGGGCAACTGTATCACGTGTTGAAAGAAGGATTTGTATGAATATTTCAGAACTTATGGTCACGTTGCACCGCTATCATCGTCAGTTAACCGAGTTACGCTATCGTCTCAAAAAGGGGATGCAGATCATAGAATATAATGAGACCCGCCTGGCCAGTGCACAACAGGAACTTGAGAAACGGGTGGCCGAACAAACCCGAATGCGACTTGCCGTCAAAGAAAACGAAACTCGTCTGAAGACGTTTGAAGAAGGTCTGAAGAAGCGTCGTACCCAATTGGGGGAAGCCAAAACCAATAAAGAACATCAAGCGCTCAAAGATCAAATTGAGCAAGACGAAAAAACCGGATCGGTTCTGGCCGATGGAGTCATTGCCGCGCTCGATGAAATTGATCGATTTACGCCCATCGTCGATGAGGCCCGTAAGGAGGTCGAACGGCTCGAAAAACTGATTGCGGAAGCGAAAGCCGAGTATGATCAAGATCGTCCTGCCATTGAAGCGGATATCGCGACTTATACCGAACGACTGGCCAAAGCGGAAGAAGAACTTCCGTTGCCGTTTGAAGAACCTTATCGCCGACTCGTCGAAAAGCTCGGTGGAGAAACGGCAATGGCTCCGATCGTGAACGGCAACTATTGCGGTCACTGCAATACACTTATTCCAATTCACTTTGTCGCCGATATTTGTAATGGACATCCGTTCACCTGTCAGGTTTGCGGACGTATGCTTTATATCCCTGAAAATTACGTCATTCACTAGCGGTTTGTTACACATATTAAGTATCGTTGACACGAATTTGGAACAGACAGGCCGGGAACGCGGGCGGCTGTTTTAAAAAACATTTTCCTAAATCCTCTGGAATGCCCCGCTTACTGTCCAAGTGCCATTCGGATCCGCCCCATTTCGTTCAACTCCCTAATTGCGCTCGTTTCACTCGCTGCATTACGGGCTTGATGAATTTTCTTCATACCCCAAATCAAGGACCACCACAATCAATCAAGCCCGTAATGGAGGTCGCTTGCGACCGTAATTAGGGAATGGCGTGACCGTAATTACGGAAATGTGTGGCTCTAATCATAAAATTGATTGCTCCTATAAATCGTAACCGTTCACGGCGAATTTTCCTTTGACACGAAAGGCTTGCCGTGATCCTCTTACAGTGGTATGGCAGAACCAACCAGCAGCATCAACGATTTATCAGAAAGAATTCCGAAAAGCAGACAACGAATCGATGGATTCCAGCCAATTCGCGAGTAGGGAAGGCCCAAGCGGCGTAAAAAACCAGGAAGCTTGAAGCGAAAACTACCGACCAATTACGAAAAAATCTTCTTATGCAGGAAATCGCCCGGGGCAATATCTTTGCTTTGAAAATCGCGAAGGTCAGGCGTTGGGTTGCCTGTTCGAAAAATTATTCTGTCGGAGCAGGCAGCGGAAATCGCAAGGTGAAGGCGGTGCCTTTTCCGGGAGTGCTTTCGACCCGGATTTTTCCGTGATGCGCTTCCATAATGTTTTTGCAAAGCGAAAGGCCAAGTCCGGAACCGCCTTTTCCGCTGGCGTCCGGTCCTGATTTTGTCGTGTAGAACGCGTCGAAAATATGCGGTAATTGCTCTGCCGGTATCCCGGTACCATAGTCGCGAACGACCAATTCAACCGCGTCGTTGGCCTCTGTCATGCCGATTCGAATGACCAGTCGCCCACCGTTTTGCATTGCCTGTCGGGCATTGATCAAAAGATTAACCAAAATCTGCTGAATCTGGTTGGCGTTGGCAAGTATTTCCGGGACCGGTTTGAATCGCCGTTCGACCGCGATTCGATATTTGGTCATTTCGCGTTCCAGCAGAAGGAGAACATCCTGAGTAAGCGAAGTGAGGTCGGTTGGTTCGAAGCCGGGCTTGCGATTTCGGGCCAGGCCCAAGACGGTCGCCGTAATTTTCGACGCTTTTTGCGCGGCGGTCAGGATTTTTTCAAACGACTTGTTTCGGGTTTCGTCGTCTTTATGCCGCATTCCCATTTGGGCATAGTTGATAATCATCGTCAGAATATTATTGAACTCATGGGTCGTCGTACTGGCCAACTCGCCGATTGCGGTCAATTGCTCCATGTGTTCAAGCTGGTCCTCCAAAAACCGAACCTTGTTCTGTAATTGGCTTAATTCATCGCCATCCAATTTTTGTTTCGCCTCGTTCATAAAAAGACCATTAACTTCATTTGATCGATTTGTGTCAAGAGATCATTGTGTATGACTCTTTTTGGACTATCGAACAATTCGAGCGGAAATATT
>JAQVID010000002.1:0-16352 GCA_028695865.1 Thermoguttaceae bacterium
GGCGCTCCGCAAGGACAACAAATACCAGCGACAACCGGCGCAACGTTGCCCCCGGTCCGATTTCCTGTTGAATATCAGCCGCAGACTACAGGGCAAAATAATCCCGCGGTGAAGACCAGTGAGACGGTACCCGCGATGGGGACCCCGGCTCCGGCAACGGGTACTACGACGGCAGCGGTAACGGGTAACGTAACGCCGTTCCTCCCGCCAACCGGTACGGCTCCTGTCAGTGCGGCTCCTGCTGCGACGCAGAATGAGACCGCTCCACAAAAGGTTTCGCCCGCTCAAACAACGCCTGAAGCCCCGATTCAAACGCCGTTTCCCCAGTTCAACGGATTTTCCAGCCCGGTTTCATACCGCTCCGAATCAGGTTCGCTTCATGAGAATACGGAATCTTCATGCGTTTTTTTTTCGCGTGACATGATCATTCGCGGTCAGGCTCCGGCGACCGCCAAACCAGACACCGCCAAACCAGACACCGCCAAACCAGACACCGCCAAACCAGACAAAGCCAAACCAGACACGGCCAAACCAGACCAAGCCAAACCAGACCAAGCCAAATCAGATACCGTCAAAGCCGACTCCGTACCCATGACATCCGAAGCAAAAAAAGCTGCTCCTCCCACGCAAGGAACAGACGATCTGTTTGACTCACCTGCCGCCGCGCCCGCTGCGGTTTCGAAAGTTTCGGACACTCAATCGCAACAGGAATCGACTCAAGTGTCGTCCGGTCAAGGACAAACCGGGACCTCCGAAAACAGTGCTTTTTCAGAACGATTGGGAGGGCGGCCGCTTCCGCTCAAATTCGATCCCAAACTCGAAACGACCTGGAAGAGTCTTTCCCGTTCAACAACGAGCAAGACAGCCGTCGAAGTCGAATCCAAACCTGGGGTTGCCCAATCAGGGCGTTTCTTGCCCGAAACGTGTCCTGGAACATGTCCTGAAGAGTCGGGCAAGCTTCCGCCGTATGTCAGCGCAAAGAAAGCGTGTCCCAAATACGGACGCGATGGAAAAGCGGTGCCCGGCTACGCTCCTTATGAATATATTATGGACGGCAGCGACTCCAAGGGTGAAGCTTACGCGACACCGGACTGGAACGTTCATCATTTGGACCAGGAAGACACAATCGCTCATTTCGACACAATCGATGGTCGAATTTTGGTTGAGCCGTCGAATCGGGTTTGTATTTACAGTCCGCGATTCGGGTCGGTACGCCAAATTATTGGACTTCGTGAAAGTGATCAGAATCTGTTACTTCACAACGCGGAAACAGCACTGGGCGCCGTGTCGTCGAGCAAGCTTGCGGCCGTTGACGTTCGTTCTCAAGAGGAAAAAGTAAAACACACACTTGTCGAAACGCGGCTTTCAGGGATGGCGGCCAAAGATTTGGGACACAGTATGTCCGGAGAAGTCGCCGTCATGGAGAACGATCAGGAAACCCGTTTGGGCGATATGATGTCGCTTATTCGACTTAATACCATGTCAGACAAGGTAAAAGCATCACTTGCCAAAGGTATGCAAGCGGCTCAAAATTGGGGTTCGATGGAGTCGGTTAAAATTGCGGTGGGCGAAGTCTTTGCGACGGCCAATACTTACGCCAACAGTCCCATGACGATGTATCATGTCGAAAACGGTACAAAGTCGGCAAAACTGCGATTAATCAAAATTGCGTCCAAAGACGCAGCCCAGCCGGGCGAACTCATTGAATTTGTTTTGCGATACGAAAATGTCGGCGATCAGGTTATTGGCAACGTGACGTTGTTGGATAATTTGTCGTCGCGTCTGGTCTATGTTGACGCTTCCGCGAAATCGTCCAGGAAAGGCGAATTCCTCGTCAAGGAAAACAAGCAGGGCTCTGTCGTCTTGCGTTGGGAAATAACGGAACCGCTCAAGCCGGGCGAATTTGGAGTCGTCGAATTCATCTGCAAGGTCAGATAGTCTTAAACGCAACCGATTTTTGGGGTGAAACATGGTTTTACCCTTCTGAGAGCCGGGACTTCCAAGCGAGGAGTCTCCGGCTTTTTCGGTATCTATAAGCAATTACTGTAATACTATTGACTATTTTATCAGAAAAACTTTTTTCGGGAACTTTAGAGACGAATTCGAATCTAACGAATAGTTGGTTTTTTCCAAAAATTTTTTCTTTTTTGGGACTTGGTTTGGCCAATTTTTTGCATACATTATATATAATAGGTGTGTTCGAGTGTTCAGAGCGTTTTTGTGTGGCGTTTTGAAACACTTTGCATTTTCCGTTGAAGAATAGTTGGGATAACAAAACGAGAGCGACATGAAGAGCGTACATGGCAAAAAAATAAAAACGCGAGTACTTCGTCTCGAATCGCTGGAGACAAGGGACCTGCTTGCGGCCACGGGTGTAAACGCCTCCGGGGCAAGTGATCCTGGTTGCTGGTACGATCTGTCGGTTTTCTCCGTGGAACCCAGTGCGAAAGAGCAGGAAATGCTCGAATTGATCAATCGGATGCGCGCAAATCCGGCCCAGGAACTTGAAAAACTTGTCCCGAAATGCAATCCTGAAGCCGAGGGCGGACCCTGGCTCACCGAGGGATCAAGTACGGTGTGGAACGATGAGTTTTTCACTGCGTTTGCGCCAGAAATTACACAAAATTGTCAAAATCGCTATCCTGCCGTCGACGCCGATACGCTTCGCACGTTTTTGAGTCAGTGGAATCAATTGTCTTCGGTGGCGCCGCTTGCCTTTAATTCTACGCTCTCGTCGGTAGCCAGCCAGTTTACAACATACTTAATCACCCATCCGAATGAGTATCTTGGCAATTTTGCCCATAATGAGAATCTGGAAGAAGAATTGGGGGGGCAATTTTTTTCTTACGGCGAAAATGTCTATGCTTGCGAAGAGACCGTTTTCAACGGTTTTTCCGCCATGGAGTTTTTCCACGCCGCGTTTGCCATTGACTGGGGAAATTCCGGCGCTGAACACCGCGCGAACATGATGAACGGTGATTTCTCGGAACTTGGTATTTCTGTCCGGTCTTCAATAAACCAGGGAACTTATTCGGTTATCGATTTCGGAACGAGTACAGCCGGAGCGCGAACCGACGGCGCTTATCTGCTGGGGGTCGTATACGGCGATACCGATGGCGATCAGGTTTACGATGCCTCTGAAGGAATTAGTAATGTAAGACTGCTCATTCGCAACCTTGATTTGGATTCCGAAAATACAGTGGAAATTACCAATATGAGTGCGGGTGGATACCAAATTTTCCTTCAGAACGGTCATTATTCCATTACGGCGTTGGGGACGGGAAGCGACTTTCCCGGAGCTGTAACGATACCGGTTTCGATCAACGGGTCGAATGTAAAAGTTGACTTTTTGACCTCGGACTACTCAACGGCAGCCCCGCAAGTCAACCTGGGGGGTGGTGTCTATTATGATTTTGGTGTCGTCGTAACCTATGCCGAAAAGGGCGCGGCTATTTCGCCCATTTCCGGTATGACGATTTCCGACAGCGATTCAACAGACCTTTCCAAGGCGGTCGTTTCGCTGGATAACCGGCCAAATGGCGACGCCGAAAATATTGCGTTCTCCGCAACCTTGCCTGATGGAATAACCGTTGTGAATAATTTCAAAGACGGTACACTGACACTTCAAGGCAAAGCCGGTCTGTGTACATACATCGAGATTCTCAAGACACTTTCCTGGTCGTTCGATTACAATAAATTGTCTGATGGCCAAACGATGTCTTACGAAGATCGCCAAATCAATATTAGTGTATTCGACGGTGTTAATTGGAGTACCGAACGAGTCGCGACACTCAAAATCGATCCGGTCGATCCACTCATGTCGATTGCCAGTACCAAGGTCTACGAAGGAGACGACGGCACGGTCTACATGGAGTTTGAAGCGGTGCTCGATTCGGCGGCTACTGCCCCTTGCTACTGTTATGTTTCGCCTGTTGCCCAAACGGGACTTTCCGACCTGTTTACCGACGACTATTTCGTCGAGGACCGCGTCAAGATTCAATTCGAGTTGGGCCAGTCCCGAAAGACTTTTTCGATCGCTGTTCTTTCCAATTACAAGGCGCAAAAAAATAAAACAACATTTCAGGACAACACAACTTATCGTCTTGAGGACGATTTATATTTCACACTTGACGTGACCGATTGTAATGGTTTGGCTTGGCGTGGCGGTGAAGTGCGAGGCACGGTTATTGACGATGATACACCCTCTCTGGTGATTACGGATTCTCACTGGGATTTCGTTCCGCAGCTCAATTTCGAAACGGAATACGGTGCCCGGCGATTCTTGTATGCCGTTACGGCTGCCGAGTCGGGGCTTATGACCTGGTCCGCGGATTCCGATGTTCCAACGGGCTTTACGATTAGTGTGTACGACTCTGTTTACAGCCAAACGCCGCTGGCCGGCAGTGCCGTAACATTGGAGACGACGGCCACCGGGCAGAAAGTTCAATGGGCTGTCGCCGCAGGGAAAAAATATATTGTCAAGCTCGAAAAGATTGCGGATTCCGGCGCAACTTACATTGCCAATCAGCGATACGCGTCGTTACAGGTTACCGCGGATAACATGATTATCGTTGATCCCCTGTTAATTGGAACGGGCGAGCAGAAAGTTCAACTTCAGTGGAAAGATAATGAAATTGAGTTCGATGTCAATGGACGGCTTTGGACGCTTGGAACCGATAAGCCTGTTACGGTCTCTTCGGGCAAGTCTGATGTCCTGCTCAAAATTCTTCTTGACGGGAGTGAAGGTGCATTTGTAACCGATGAAAATGGTGTCCGTTTTTCGCCGGCAGGAACATCGGAGTACGGCTGGTTCGATGGTTTTGAAGAAATTTTGGTCGTGGGAACAAATTCGTTTGAGACACTTTACTTCGAAGGAACTGCCGGGGACGATCAACTTTTCTTTGAAAGCGATTCCGATTCAGGTTATTTTATTACCAATGCCGGTAGTGATCATGAGGTCCGTTACCGATTTACCAACGTGACAAATATTGCGTTCACCGGCGGCAGTGACGGTAATGATACGGCGGAGCTTCATGATTCCCGGTACAACGATTTTGCGCAGACGTCCGAAACGACCGTCGCCCTTTATGGTGGGGGATATCGTATTACCGCGACCGATTTTCAAGATGTTCAGCTCTTGTTCGATCGTGGCGGGAGCGATACCCTTACGCTGGTCAATGAAAAGGACGATGTGGAAGCGATCCTCTTCCCTGACTCACTCAACGTGACCGGAACTACAACGCGGTCGAAAATCGCCAATTCTGCCGAAGTGTCGTTCACGCTGGATATTCAATATTTTAATCACTTTATTGGCACTCCCAAAAGTTCGCTTGAAACCTTGTTCGTTTTGGGCGGAAACAATAAATCAACCAAATACGAAACGGGAATCGGGTGGTTTTCCAGTACCGATGAACTTTCCGGTAATACGGCCATTGCGCAGAATTTTCAAAATATTGTTTTCGGCAATTTAGGCAGCTCTGCCGCCCCGGTCGTTTCCGTTCACGTCGATCAGGACGCCGAACTCAAGGTCAATCCCACGACAAAAGCCGTAACTTTGGAAAAGACCGTTTCAACCCCAGCAGGTTCTTCTGTCTGGAAATTATGGTTGCCAACGAACTACATACTTTATACCCCGCTTTCGTCCGTTGCGGCAAGTGCTGCGCAGGTCGATGATGATACCACCACGGAGGAGAATATCGCTCCGGCCACCGAACTGTTGCTTGCCGTCATGATTGAAGAAGATGTGATAGATGCGATTCCGTCGCAAAATGATTCATGCTATGACAATGCTGTTTCCGCTCTGTTTTGTCAGGCGTCAGACGATTCCACTTCATCAAATGATTGGAGCCTGGATGTTCTTTTGGGGATTGACTGGAGCACTGCGAAGAATCGTCGTGTCCTTGGGTTGTAAGTTTTTTTCTTTATTGATTATCTAAAGATTTAAGCTTACTCCCACAAAATTTAAACGTTTTGTTTTGACGACTTTTTTGGCAAAAAATGGGCACTTGAGCCCATTTTCTTTGTCTAAAACCTTGTCAAGTTTATATAAAATGATAAAATTTTATTTATTACACCGGTTCGTTTGATCTTTCATTTTGTGCGGCCTGATTCCCCCCCGTTTTTTCAGGATAAACGGAAAGTGAAGCACCCGAAAGTTGAAGTATCGGTAGTATAAAAGTCGATAAGCTTTTTAGCTAAACGACTTAACCACGCAAGAATTTTCTCCGACAACCGTGCCAATAAAATTTTTTGTATGGCAATGAAAAGAACAGAATTTGTTCACTATTTTGTTCGTTGCAGGTATTTTTCTTCAGGCAGTACTGAGGAAAAACCTTTTCAGACACGCTTGGGAGGCCGTGTCGTATTTCAGGGGTTAAACCCTAATATGGATACGAGGAGAAAATCGTATGAGAATCGTTGTTGTTCGAAGAAAGTTCGCTTTCACTTTGGTGGAACTTTTGGTGGTCATCGCCATCATTGGTATCCTGATCGCTTTACTTCTGCCGGCCGTTCAGGCGGCTCGTGAGGCTGCGCGGCGCATGACGTGCACGAATCACCTCAAACAGATCGCGTTGGCCACGCTGGATTATCACGAAATGGGCAATTGCCTTCCTCGTCAGGCTTGTTGTACCTACGGTACTGACAAAGGCGCCGGCAAGTACATGTATCCCCGTGTCCATTCCATCGTCGCCATCTTCCCGTTCATGGAACAGCAGGCGGCGTATGAGTATTGCATGATGATGAAAGAGTCAGGCCCCGCAAATTCGGTTCAAAACGATACGGCCCCTACCGGTACTACCAGTCCTGTTTTTCAACAGGTTGACGCGCTCCGCTGCCCCAGTGATGGTACAGACTATTATCAATGCGGCAATGGTCAGAATGTTGCTCGAAACTACATGATTTGCGTTGGCGACTGGCCGGACGCGGGCTGCTACAAGTACAGGTCCGGCGTTGTGATTACATCGGATTACGAGACGTACAATAACAATACGCGAACCGCAATGCCCGGGGCAGGCGAATTCCGCAGCCTTGCTTACATTACCGATGGAACAAGCAATACGGTTTCCTGGGGCGAAATGACCCGGGGATCATCCACCACGTCCAAATCGATCAAGCAGGCTGCCTTGATCTCAACAACGGCAGTCCCTGCTTATAATGTCGATCCGGTTGGAACCAGTACGGCCAGTGAATGTATTAAAGCTTCCTACCGTGAAGCGGACGGTAAATTCTGGCTCGGCGGGTCGTCCACTCTCTCCGCGATTTTTGGTGTTTACGGTTTCGACGGTACGGCCATGTATGGTGTTTTTTCAACACTCAATCCGCCGAACTCTCCCAGTTGTTATGCTGAAACGAATGGTCGAACGCTCTATGCGGCTTCCAGTTATCATTCCGGTGGAGTCAATGTCGCCCGTTGGGACGGTTCGGTTTCCTTCATTTCCGATACAATCAATTGTCTTACCACTGGTGTTACGACTCCTGTCATTAAAAACCTTGGCGATTCCGATTACGGCGTTTGGGGTGCTTTAGGTTCCGTCAACGGTGGTGAGTCGGTTGCCATGTAGTGTGAGTGATCATCAGATATTGGGAATATGACGTGTCATTTTCGGATGGCAGTCACATATTCCCATTTCATGCAAGCGGGGACGCTTTCGCAATCTTCCATGCTCTGGAACCGTGCGAGAGCTTGTCCCCGTTTTCGTTTATACGCGCGCCGAAATCGTATGGTGATAGTTTAAAAATCCCGGCACGGCAACCGGACATTTATCGCGTGGAGTCATTTTAGGCGTATCGCTTCGGCATTTACGCATAGAAGGCGAAATCGCCGGGATCGCGGCGTTACCGTGCGAACACTGCTTTTGCACTCCGCGTAATGGGGCGGAAAACCCCGTTAGGGGTTTCCGTATGGTAGGCACCCGGTTCGGCCGTTAGGCCGTACCCTTTTTATACGCTCGCCGAAATCGTATGGTGATAGTTTAAAAATCCCAGCCCCGCAAGCCCGTATATGGAGCGAGTGAAACGAGCGCAATTAGGGCCTGAGCGGTTTGAATTCGTCCCAACACACCCTAATTCCGGTCGCGTACGACCTCCATTACGGGCTTGATGAAAATTCCTGCAAGGCCCGATATATAAAGCGATATTACGTGTGTCGCTTCGATGAACCGCACGGCGCGGGCAGTGTTGAGTTTCAATGACAAAAAAGTCAGGGCCGGTTCAGTTCGAATGTAACATCGAAAAAATCCCCCTTTCTTCTGGAATCAAACGACTGAACCGGCTTGACGACCAACAGGCTCACATGATGGGAAGAACCGGGAATCTCGATGGCAGTGCGCCATGTCATTTCCCGGGACGACGAATCCTTGTCAATATTCATGCCGAACCGATACTGGAGAAAGCGAACGATCTTTCGATAATCGCCCGTCTGTCCCCGAAACGAGATTTTTTGCATTTGTGTATTGTCATAATAGTATGTCAGAACGCCGGTAAGATCATCGACCTGATCCCCGGTAAGAACGGCGACGCGATACCCGAAGAGCGGCAGTTCAGCTTGAACTGTTTCGACTCGGGGCCAACGTTCGACGATCCACGCCGGATATCGATCAAACCGAACAATTTCTTCCAGAGGCGTAACCGGACTGGTTGGATAACCGCTTTCAGAAAACGTGGTTTGGGCAGTCTCTTTTTGTAAAGAGAGTACCGAACGGTTTGAGTTATCAGATGATTTGTTATCTGAAGCGAAATCGATTGGTCGCTGCCGCGAAGTACGTTGACCTTGAGGTGAAGCGGACCAATCCGGTCGAAGAGTTTTGGCGGTCGATGCAGAATTTGACTCGGCGGGAGTCAAAACAGGGGTATGATCTTCCAGTTCAATTTTGCGCTCGACATTACTCAGAAAGGTCCCGGAGTTGGTAATCAGTTGAGGCCCGACAAAGGCAATGGCCGCGAGAACCCCGTATTTCAGCGTGCATACCAGTTGACTGCCCATGTGTTCCTCAATAAAAATGTTTTGTGACAGGTGATGATGCGTCACGTCTCTTCGAACCCTTGCCCCCCCCCCTTGCGCCGTCTGAAAACTTTCGTCTTCCCGGAACCAATGTTTAAAGAACCTGAAAAAACGAAACATTGTTTACTCAAGCTGCAAGAGAAGCCATCCGAAAAACAGCTCCTGTACTGTTCTTTGTCGGACAGTCGCCAGAGAAATAACGGATAAACCAAACAGTGCGATTTTATCCTTATTTCGAACGGTTAATTTTACCGAATACGCTAAACATGTGGTAATCGTTCACGCTGCTCTTTTTGCTTCAGATTCTTCAATTCACGGTGATTTCTTCCCCGTGTTTTGTTGCTTTTATAAGTATCGGTTGGCGCGATTTGGCACAGACTGGACTGCCGGCGTACGGACGCAATGCCGACGGCAGGCAGGTCTCGTCCGCACGCCGGGCAAACAGGCGTCTGGCCTGTTTGAGCGAACAAAGTACAACTGCTGTTTATTTGTCTAACAAACCACTAGTTTACATTCGGAAAACGAGGGCCAACAATTCGTACAACACGAAGAATCAGGCAAGGCGACATGTAACCGGAATTTTCGCAAGTGAACACGGATTTTTATTCGCCGCTTGCGTACACGTTTTTTTATCGGGGGTTTTTATTGAGCCAATCTGGAGAGCAAAAATGAAGTGATGCAGATTCTTTTCAGAACGTTGTGTGTAAAGAATTTTGGAGATCACGGAATAGCAGATCAAACGCTTCGAGTGGAAGGCCAACGACATTCGATGGACTGCCCGATTCCAAATGCAACCAGTCGTTACCGTCCTGATAACCAAAGGCACCGGCCTTGCCCTGCCACAGTCCGCTGTCCAAATAAGCCCCAATGCGTTCCTCTGTCAGTGGTTCCATGACCAAAACGGATGTCTCCACGGTTTGCGCAAGGCGAAACTGCGGAAGGGCAATCAAGCACATACCGGTATGAACTTCATGACGCGAACCGCTCAAAAGCCGCAACATGCGACAAGCGTCGTTGCGGTCCTTGGGTTTTCCAAGTGTTTCGCCCCGACACACAGCAATAGAATCGCACGCAAGAACAATCGTTGCTTCTTGCGTATGAACAAGTCGCTTGGCGACGTTGTCCGCTTTCAGATGGGCAAGGGAAGCAACGAGTTCTTTGGGAGCAGACCTGTCCGGCCTGAACGACTCTTCCAGACCGGGGTCAGGCAATTCAATTTCGAATGTCCAGCCCGCGTCTGTCAGAAGTTGGCGTCGCCGGGGAGAAGCACTGGCAAGTACCAGTCGTGTCACAACTTATTTCCCCTGTTTTGGGGGTTCGATCGGCATGTCGTAAACGCGATACGTTTTATTACGAACGGCACCGCCTTTTTCGAGCGAGCCGCGCGAATAGGTGTTCGATTCGAGAACCCAGGAAAATTCGGCCTCTTTAATCCCCCAATCCAAAGCACAAGGAACCAGAGCGTTCATGAGCACCAGTCCGAGTCCCATCATTTGGTATTCCGGGAGCACATTGGTACTGACGATGCGGATTCGTTTCAATTCGCTTTTTTTACGCAACAGATAATACCATCCAAACGGGAAGAGCCGCCCGTTGATTGCCTTGATTCGCGGATTATAGTCGGGCAAACAGAACGAAGCGCCGACCAACTGGCCATCCAACTCCACACCGACAGCCAATTCCGGAACCATCAAGTATCGCAGCGAAGCCGCCGTTTGCGTGAGTTCCGCTTCGGAATAAGGAACAAATCCCCAGGTGTTGGAAAGCGAACGATTATAGATGTCCAGGAAAAGCCGAACATCTTCCGCAAAGTTCTTTTTCCGCAAATAACGAACGTTTACGCCGTATCGCTCGATGATTTTCTCACAAGGCACAAGCCATTTCTCCCGCACTTTCGGAAGCATTTCAATTTGCCCCCAAAAGGAGTACAAATCCTGACTCTTGCGAAGCCCGATATTTTCTATCAGTTTTTCGTAATACGGCGGATTATAAGTCATCATGAAGAACGGCGACGAATCAAATCCGTCGATCAACAAGCCCAGTGTGTGATTCATCGACGGATTCATCGGACCACGAATTTTCGTCGCCCCCTGCTGAGCAAGCCACTGGAGCGCCGCTTCAAAAAGAGCGTCCGCAACTTCCTGATCGTCTATGGATTCAAAAAAGCCGAAGAAGCCAATTCCGTCGTGATATCGATTCAGATGACCTACATTCAAAATCGCGGATATCCGGCCTACCGGCTTATTATTTCGGAGGGCCAAAAAATTCTGTATTCGATTCTCAATATAAAAGGCATTGTACCGATAGCCGGTCAATTCCTCCTGATCCATTCTCAAAGGGGGAATCCAATAAGGGTCCCCTTTGTAAATTTCCCAAGGTAAAAGAAGAAATTGATTTCGCTCTTTTCGGGATTTTGGGACAATAATCTTGAGTTCGTTTGCCATGTTTTTCGGCCTCTTGTAACCTGGTTTGCCTAAACCTCCCATCCTTTTCGATAAGCAGGTTTAATCATCGCATTTGCCTCGGGCACATCCGTTCATAGATTATCGGCATCCCAAGTCAATTTCTTGCCTGTACGATACGATATTGTTCCTAAAAGAATAGTTTCTGTCAGGCGACCACCGTAAGAGAAGGGACATTTTGTCATGGAGGGATCATTTTCCCTGCAAGCATTGAGAAATTCTGTATAATGACTCTTGGAGCGAGGAATCCACGGCGAGGGCTTAAACGCCTTTTGAAATTTATCGATTGGGTAAACTTCGTGTTCTTGGTAGTTTGCAAAAAGTACGCCGTCATTGCCAACGAAGAGCATACCGTTTCGCTTGGCCGGAATTTTGTATTTTGCCAGGAGTGAATCAACTTCAGGTAAATTGGCCCCGTCATACCAAGTCAGTGTGCACGCGGGGAAATTGCGTCTAATGGGAAAAGTGTACCGAACCTTAAGATATTCAGGACAGGCATACGGATTCACCTTGGGTCCCCAGGCTTCAACGGTACGACAATCGGTCAGATTCAGAGCCCAGAACGGAAGATTCATGAAGTGACAACCGAAATCGCCAAGCTGTCCACTGCCGAACGCCCACCATCGTCGCCAATTAGCAGGAACATAACACGGATGATAGGGCAGAGTTTGGGCCGTGCCAAGCCACAGGTCCCAATTGAGCGTTTCGGGTACTGCTTGTCCGGTCGGCAGCGGTTGATCGGCTCGCTGTCCCCAGCCGGTCCCCAGCGGAATACCGACGTCCTTTGTACCGCCGACGCCAACAACGTATCCGGTTGCGTCTCCTGTTTGGGTCCAAACGTGAACTTCCCGGACTTCGCCAATGATTCCGCTTTGAATCCATTCGACGACTTTATAATAGTTTTCGAAGGCGTTTGGCTGAGTCCCCAATTGTGTTACCAGTTTATTTTTACGGGCCGTATCCTGCATGGCGCGGCATTCACCAAGGTTGTGTGCAAGCGGTTTTTCGCAGTAGCAATGTTTTTTAAGCTTCATGGCGGCGATACTGGCCGGAGCATGGGTATGGTCCGGGGTGGAGACGACCACGACGTCGATCTTGTCCGCGTCTTTGGCGAGCATTTCGCGATAGTCGGCGAATTTTTTGGCGTCAGGCCATTTGGCGGCGGCCTTGTCGAGATTGAGTTTACTCACATCGCAAAGAGCGTAATAATTTTCGTCTTTCATTTGGCCCATTGTGGAGCGGGCCTGACCGCCGACACCAATAAAGGCCAAAGACAATTTCGAGTTGGGAGACTTCGACGAACAAATCGCCGGAGTGGCAAAAGCACTGATTGCAACAGACCCAAGAGCGGCCGTATGCAAAAATTGACGTCGTGACATTGAACGCGTTTTCATCATAACCTCCGTTTGGTTTGTACTGCCGATACATTGTTTTTTTTCTGATCTCTTCCCGTTGACATCGCGGAAAACAGAAAGTCTCAGACCGCGCAACGGGAAAACCCGACGCGTACCGGCACAAATTTGATTCGCAATATTGAACTTATTCCGATAATTTGCGTTTTACTGAAAAATATTCTTTTGTCTCCCGGGCAACCACTCCAGACAAGGCAAACAGAGCAATTAAGTTGGGAATTGCCATAAGACTGTTGAATACATCAGCACAATCCCACACGAAACGAACCGCCATGTAAGGAGCGACAGAAATCGCGAGTATATAAGCGATTCGGTAAGCGAGAATGCAGGTTTTATTGCCGGAAACCAAATAGTCAAGGCATCGTTCGCCATAATAGCTCCAACCCAGTATCGTCGTAAACGCAAAAAAGATCAGTGAAAACATGAGCAGGAAAGAGACAAGTCCGGTGGTTAAAAACGAAAGTCCTTTTTCAAACGCGTCGACGGTCACCGCGACGCCTTCATGGTTTTTCCAGGACGACATACTCACAACGCACAAACCGGTCATGGTACAAATAACAATCGTATCGATGAAAGTTCCTGTCATGGAGACAAGTCCTTGACGCACAGGATACTTGGTCTGAGCCGCGGCGGCAACGATGGGCGCCGATCCCAGTCCGGACTCATTCGAAAAGATTCCCCGGGCAACTCCTTTGTGAACCGCGACGATCATGCTTCCGATCAAACCGCCTGTTACCGCCGAGGGGTTGAATGCTCCGTAAACAACTTGCCAAACGGCTTCCGGAAGAAGACGCCAATTATACGCAAGCATAGTTATCGTCATGAGCAGATAAACCACGATCATGATCGGCGTAATAATTTGAGACACAAAGGCAATACGCTTGATTCCGCCCAAAATAACCGAAGCGGAAAGAATTGTAATGATTGCTCCCGCGATGGCACTGACACCAGGAACCTGGGTCGTACCGAAAGAGAGCATGAATTGACCGCCGCGGTCGAAAAAATTTGTTATCGAGGATGTGATACTGTTGACCTGCGTGAACGTTCCGGTTCCCGAGATTGCGGCTAAGGCGCCAAACACGGCAAAGAGTATTGCCAGTGGCTTCCAGCGCTTGCCCATACCGCGCTCAATATAATAGAACGGACCGCCGAGCACATGCCCATCCGGTCGGAATTCGCGATATTTAACAGCCAAAACACCTTCGGCGAATTTCGTCGCCATACCGAAGAAGGCGGCCAACCACATCCAAAACAGTGCGCCAGGCCCCCCGGCGACAATGGCGGTCGCCACGCCGACAATATTACCTGTTCCCACCGTTGCCGAAAGAGCGGTACAAAGCGCACCCAAACTGGAAACGTCGCCTTCGCCGTGTTTCTCATTCATCCACATGTATGTCAGAGCGCGGGGCAAGCGGAAAAGTTGCAGAAAGCCAAGTCGAAACGTTAAAACAATACCAACCAAAAATATCAGAACAACCAGCGGCACTCCCACTACGTAAGTGTTGACGGTTTGTATTATCTGATCAATCATACTCATCGGTGGTTGCTCCTGCTATCGTCCACGTTGGGTCACACCGCTTGTGCGGCTTGCTGTGTCCGGACGGCAGTCCACCCGGGATCATGTTCATTTTTGCGGCACGGAGACAAAATGTTCCGGAAGGCGGACAAACGACGCTCCCCAGGACAAACCCACGCCAAAACCGACCAGAAGTGTCAGGTCGCCGCGCTTGAGAAAGTTTTCTTCAAAGGCGTCAACCATCGCGATCGGGATACTGCTCGATACGGTATTTCCTCGTTGTAACATGTTGTTGTAATATTGCGAATCGTCGATTCGGCAAAGTCCCTGCAGGCGATTGAGCATGTACCGATTCGCCTGATGAAATATAAAACTGTCGATCGTCCAACCGTTTTTTTCGGCAATTTCGCGAAATCGATCAACCAGAGGCGGAATCGTATCAATCGAAAACGTAAAGATCCCGCGCCCGTTCATAAAAAGATCGTTCTTCGACCGGAAGCTTCCGAATCCATCCGCCAGAACCTTTGCGGTTTCTTCAGTAGCCGGCATGCGTTGTGCTCCGGCGGGCACCATGAGCATATTCGCCCCGGCACCATCGGTTCCGAATTCAAACGGACCGATCCACCAATCGCGCGTAGTCGCGTTTTCGTCCAGTGTAATAAGACTGGCGGTTGCCCCATCGCCAAAAAGAGGGCGACTGGTACGGTCAAGCTTATTGATATATTTGGAATAGGTCTCGGACGTCAGCAGTAAAACCTTTTTGGCCATGCCCGATTCCACCAAGCCTTTACAGACTCCCAGTGAATATACAAAACCACTGCAGCCAAGGTTGATATCAAAAGCACCGCAACGCGTGGGTATGCCAAGCCGATTTTGAACAAGACACGCACTGGTAGGAAGAAAATAGTCGGGACTTTGCGTGCACAGAACGACGAAATCAATCTCTTCGCGACAACAAACACCGGAATCAAACAAACGATTCCCCGCGGCGACGGCCAAATCAACAGCCGTTTCATCACCAGCAGCAATCGGGCGGTTCTCGATACCAAGCTTGAGTGTAATTTTTTCCGGCGTCCATCCAGAAAAAATTGCGGCCAGTTCCACGTTTCCCAATTGAAGTTCGGGAACGTGAAAAGCTATTGCACTGAGTTGGGCTGCGTTCACGAGTCTTTTTACCAGTTGAAAATTTACTTGAAGGAAAAAACAAAGTCTATATATTATACCCCCCTGCGATAAAAAATAAATGAGGGGTACCCCAAACGAAAGAGTTTAAAATAGACAAAATACACTAAATAGGGTGTATTAAAGGAGCTGCTGTACCTTGTGTCCCGCAAAGACGGGTGCCTTTTCAGTATAAATAAATCATTGTGTAGTTTATAATACTGATATGACACATAATTGTATTACTGTGTATAGACACGCTCTGTTGTACCGACAATCGCTTTTCCCGCAAAGCAGGAGTTATTGGAGATTCTGTCATACCCGGTTTGCATTCGGAACGGCATGGCATGATTCCGCGCGGGCATGAGTCATGTTCACCGCCGCGAGCAGGAGCAGTTCATCGCGGTTGATTATTGTCTTGCTGGTTCTGTGGTGCATGGACCCGACGCGTCAGACTTGATTCACTTCGACGATTTTTTCGACCAATTCTTTTTCTTCAGGTTCGACGGTTGAAAGAGTTTTGTTCCATTCAACGGCAAACATGGCCGTATTGATTCCGGAGCCAATACCGAGCATGGCGATCGTTTGCCCTTCCCGAACACAACCGGAAGCCGTACCAACCGCGGCGGCAGTCGGAAGCGCGACCGACCCGGTATTGCCCAGCCAGGGAAGCGTGGTGAAATTTTTCGTCGCGTCAAGTCCCAACTTTTGGCACAGTAAGCGTTCGTGCGCTTTGCCTACCTGATGACAAAAATTGCAATCGATTGATTCGGAGGTCAGTTTAAGCTCATGGCAGAATC